>JAJYDP010000127.1 GCA_021777365.1 Chloroflexota bacterium
CTGGGTGGCCGGCCACCCCGCGGAGATCGGGGCCGCGCTGGGCCAGCACGTCCTCCTCACCGTGCTCGCGGTGCTGGGGGGCCTGGCCATCTCGCTGCCGCTCGCGGTGGCGGCACACCGGTACCGCCGGGCGGAGGCGCCGATCACCTGGGTCGCGGGGGTGATCTACACCATCCCCAGCCTCGCCCTCTTCGTGCTGCTGATCCCCGTGACGGGGCTCTCCGTCCTGACCTCGGAGATCGGGCTGGTCGGCTATACGCTCCTCATCCTGGTCCGCAACACGCTCGCCGGCCTGGACGGCGTCCCGTCGGACGTGCTCGAGGCGGCGGACGCCATGGGTCTCACCCGGCTGCAGCGTCTCGTCCGTGTCGAGGTCCCCATCGCCGTCCCGGTCATCGTGGCCGGCATCCGCATCGCGACGGTGACCACCGTCGGCCTGGTCACGGTCACCGCGCTCATCGGGCAGGGCGGGCTCGGCCAGCTGATGCTGACCGGCTTCATCAACCTCTTCCCGACGGAGATCTACGTCGGCGCGCTGCTCTCGGTGGCGCTGGCCGTGGTGGCGGACGCCGGGCTGCTGCTCCTGCAGCGGGCCCTGACGCCGTGGGCCCGCGTCCGCGGGGCGGGAGCCTGAGCCGTGGAGCTGCTGGCCCAGGTCCTGGCCTGGTTCGGGGATCCTGCGCACTGGCAGGGGACGGACGGCATCCCGACCAGGGTGCTGGAACACGTCGAGGCCTCGGGGCTGTCCGTGCTGGTCGCGGCGACGCTGGCGCTCCCGCTCGGACTGGCCGTGGGGCACACGGGCCGCGGCGCCTTCCTGGTCGGCAGCATCGCCAACCTGGGCCGTGCCCTCCCCTCCTTCGCGCTCCTCCTCATGCTGATCCCCATCGCGGTGAACCTGCGGCTGGACTTCAGCACCTGGCCCATCCTCGGCGCGATGGTGCTGCTCGCCATCCCGCCCATGCTGACCAACGCCTACGCCGGCATCCGGGCGGTCGACCGGGAACTCGTCGAGGCCGCGCGCGGGATGGGGCTGAGTGGCCTCCAGGTGCTCCTGCGCCTGGAGCTCCCGCTCGCCACTCCCGTGATCGTGACGGGCGCCCGGCTGGCGGCGGTGCAGGTCGTGGCCACGTACACCCTGGGCGCGGTGGCGGGTGGCGGCGGTCTCGGGCGCTACATCTACGACGGCTTCGCCACGCAGGACACCGCGCGCATGGT
The DNA here is from genome assembly GCA_021777365.1 of Chloroflexota bacterium. Next base: position 1,219 of record JAJYDP010000127.1, read on the forward strand.
CGCCGGCGCGACCCTGGTCGCACTGCTCGCGATCGCCACCGACGTCGCGTTCGGCGGGGTGGCGCGCCTGACGGCGCCGCGCGGCGCGACCGCGCGTCGGTCCCTGGCGCCGCCTGCCGGCGAGCCCGGGGCCGCCTGAGCCCTCCCGGACCCGCCGTACAATCGCCACGGGTCCGGCACTCCAGCCGGACGCGACGCATCGACGAGGGGGGTGTCTCATGCGGCTGCACCGCATGCTGGCCCTGGGAGCGTCCGCGCTGGTGCTGGCGAGCGCCTGCGGGACGGGCGGGGGGACGAGCCCGGCGCCCACCGGCGCGTCCGCCGCCCCGGGACCGAGCCAGGCCGTCGCCACCGCGGCGCCGGCATCCACGAGCCCGGCCACGGCGCCGTCCGCGGCAGCCCCGTCGGCTGCCCCGGCCGCCGACACCATCGCCAGCCGCCTGGTCCTGGGCGGGCCGCCCGAATGTCCGCAGCGGCCCTTCTGCCTGATCGGGCTCCAGAAGGTCTACGGGCTGACGTTCAAGTCGTTCCTGCCGCTCGACGCGGGCGGTCCCCTGACGGTGGCCGCCCTGCAGACCGGCCGGATCGGGGTCGGGCTCCTGTTCACCTCGGACCCGAGCATCCAGGTCGACGGGTTCGTGCTCCTCAACGACGACCGGCACCTGCAGGCCTCGGACAACATCGCGCCGGTCATCCGCACCTCGGTGCTGAAGGCGCACCCCGGCATCGCGACGCTCCTCGACACGATCTCGGCCCGGCTCACCCAGGCCGCGCTCACCTCGCTCAACAAGCAGGTGACGGTGGACAAGACCGATCCCGCCGACGCCGCCCGCGCCTGGCTGCAGCAGCAGGGATTCGTGCCCTCGGGTGCCTCGAACCAGGGCACCGTGGTGGTGGGTTCCACCAACTTCTCCGAGCAGCTGGTGCTCGCCGAGCTGTATGCACAGCAGCTCGAGGCGAACGGCTACACCGTCGTGCGCAAGTTCAACCTGGGCAGCCGCGAGGTCGTGCAGCCGGCGATCCAGTCGGGCCAGATCGACCTCTACCCCGAGTACCTCGCCTCGCTCACCGAGTACCTCGACAAGGGCGCGGGGCTGGCCACCGGCGATCCGGCGAAGACCGCGAAGGTGCTCGCCGGGCTCCTGGCGCCGAAGGGCGAGACCGTGCTCGCCTACGCCCCCGCCACCGACGAGAACGGCTTCGCCGTGACGAGACAGACGGCGCAGCAGTACCACCTGGTCAACATCAGCGACCTCGCCCGGCCTGCGCCGTAGCCGGCGCCGGGGGCGGAGCGGATCCCCTGACCGCCCGGCGCGTCTCGTGGCGCGGCGGCCCGACGTATCGCACGGGGAGTGGGCGCATGTCCCGATGCGGGCTCGCGCGCATCGTGAGACGCTTGGGGCCGTCACGCGCGAGACCCCGGCGGTCGGTGACCGCCGGCAGACCGCCGGCCGCGGTGCCGCGATCGCGGCTCCGTGCCGGGGGAACGCGCTCCAGCGCCGTCCGGGAGGAGAGCATGTCCGACGCCGCCCCAAGCGCACCGATCGAGCCGTCCGTCCGCCGCTTCCTCGAGGCCCCCGGCCACTTCGCCGTGGTCGCGACGCTCGACCCGGACGGCTCCGTCCACCACGCCGTGGCCTGGTACCTGCTGCGCGACGGGACGCTCGTGCTGAACTCGCGCGAAGGGCGGCGCTGGCCAGGCAACCTGCTGCGCGACCCGCGCGTGAGCGTGGCGGTCGAGGACGGGTATCGATGGGTCACGCTGCGGGGCACGGTCGAGGTGATCGACGACCAGGCCCGCGCACAGGCCGACATCGCCGAGATGGCCCGGCGGTACCACGCCGACGACCCGGCCCACGCGGAGGAACAGGTCCGGATGTTCCGGGAGCAGCGGCGGGTCACGTTCGAGCTGGCACCGGCCCGCGTGGCCGCATCCGTGGAGGACTGAACGGAATGGCAGCATCCGGCATCGGCTATGCGGCGATGCTCGAGCAGTTCGCGCCGCGCGACCTGGTCGACTGGTCGGTGGCCGCGGAGGCCGCCGGGTTCAGCGGCATCATGGCCGCCGACCACGTGCAGCCGTGGGTCCCGCGCCAGGGAAACGCGGCGTTCGTCTGGTCGTACATGACCGCGGCGGCGGAGCACACCGTGGGCGACATCGGGCCGGGCGTGGTCTGCCCGTCGTTCCGGATGCACCCGGCGGTCGTGGCCCAGGCGGCGGCGACCATGGCAGCCATGTACCCGGACCGCTTCTGGCTGGGCCTGGGCTCCGGAGAAGCCCTCAACGAGCACATGGTGGCGGCCTACTGGCCGGAGATCCCGGAACGGATCGCCCGGATGTTCGAGGCGATCGAGATCATCCAGAAGCTCTTCAGCGGCAGGGACGTCAAGCACCGCGGCGAGTACTTCCGGATGGAAACGGTGCGCCTCTGGACCATGCCGGCGACGCCGCCCCCGATCTACGTCGCCACGGCGGGGCCGGTGACCGCGGAGAAGACCGGACGCCTGTGCGACGGAATCATCACCGTGGGCGCCGCGGACGAGAAGATCGACGCCGTCTTCGCGCGCTTCGACAAGGGCGCGCGGGAGGCGGGCAAGGACCCGGCCACCATGCCCCGCATCCTGCAGCTCCACCTCTCCTGGGCGCCGACGCAACCGGAGGCCGAACGCAACGCCCTGGAGGAGTGGCCCAACGGCGGCATGAAGTTCGCCAAGCAGGACATCCGCACACCGCAGGTCTTCGAGGCGATCGCGGGCCTCGTGCGCATCGACGATTTCAAGGGCCGCATGCTGATCTCCGACGACCTGGAGGTCCACCGCCGCGAGATCCAGCGCTACCTCGACATGGGCTTCACGAAGATCTACCTCCACAACGTGGGCCGCAACCAGCGCGAGTGGATCGAGGCCTTCGGCCGCGAGGTGCTGCCGAGGCTGACGGCATGATGGAACCGCACCGGGATCCCGCCATGGCCGCCGCGCCGGGGGCATCGACCCGCGTGGTCGTGCTGGCCGGCGGCGTCGGGGGCGCCCGGCTGTCCCACGGGGTGGCGCGCCTCCCCGGCGTCGAGCTGACCGTCGTCGTCAACACGGGGGACGATCTCGAGCTCCACGGCCTGGCCATCTCCCCGGACGTCGACACCGTCCTCTACACGCTGGCGGGGGTGGCGAACCCGGAGACCGGCTGGGGCCTGCGCGACGAGACCTGGTCGGCGCACGGGATGCTGGCCCGCTACGGCGCCCCCACGTGGTTCCGCCTGGGTGACCGCGACCTCGCGACGCAGCTGGTGCGGACTCGGCGGTTCCGCGACGGGGCGACGCCCACCGACGTGACCGGCGAGCTGGCGCAGGCGCTCGGCGTGCGGGCGCGGATCCTTCCGATGTCCGACCGTCCCGTGCGCACCCACGTGCGGACGCACGGCGGATGGCTCGAGTTCCAGGAGTGGTTCGTGGCCCGCGGGCATGCCGACGACGTCCTGGAGGTCCGCTTCGACGGTGTCGAGGACGCGCGTCCGACCGAGCGGGTGCTCACCTCGATCGCGGCGGCGGACGCCATCCTCGTGGCCCCCTCCAACCCCTTCGTGAGCATCGGGACCATCCTGGCACTCCCCGGCATGGTGGCGGCGCTGCTTGCGGCCGCGGCACCCGTGGTGGCGGTCAGCCCGATCGTCGCCGGCGCCGCGCTCAAGGGCCCCGCCGACCGGATGTTCGAGACGCTGGGCGGCGAGTCGAGCGCCCTGGGGGTCGCACGCCACTACGCCGGCGCGTTCCCCGGGCTCGTGGATGGGCTCGTGATCGACGGGGCGGATCGCGACCAGGCGGCGGCGATCGGGCAGCTGGGCATCCGGACGCTGGTCACGTCGGCGATCATGCGCGACGAGGACGACCGGGTCCGGCTGGCCGGCGAGGTACTCGGCTTCGCGACGGAGCTCCGCCGCGACGAGCAGCGACGGAACGAGGGCTGAATGCGCATCGGGATCGGACTGCCCACCGTCATCCCCGGCGTCGCCGGGGATGACGTCCTGGAGTGGGCGCGCCGGGCCGAGGGGCGCAGCTTCGCCACGCTCGGGGTGATCGACCGGATCGCCTACCCCAACTACGAGCCTCTCACCGCGCTCGCCGCCGTCGCGGGCGCCACCCGGACCATCGGTCTGATGACCGACGTACTGCTGGGACCGACCCGTGACCCGGTGCTGCTGGCGAAGCAGGCGGCCAGCCTCGCCCTCCTCTCGGGCGGACGCCTCACGCTGGGCCTGGGCGTGGGGGCCCGGCCGGACGACTTCGCCGTCACGGGTCGCGACTTCCACGCGCGGGGCCGCGACTGGGATGTCGCCCTCGCGACGATGGACCGGGTGTGGCGCGGCGACCCGCCGCCCGGGACCACCCGGACCAGCGCCCCGGGAGCCGGGTCTGGCGGCCGACCCCGGCTCCTCTTCGGGGGCACGTCCGACGCCACGTTCCGGCGCACGGTGCGCTGGGGCGCCGGCTGGACGGCGAGCAGCAGCGCGGGCGACGCACTGCCCGGGCTCATCGAGCGCGTCCGTTCGGCCTGGCACGAGGCAGGGCGGCCCGGCGATCCGTGGATCTCGGTGCTCACCTACTTCGGTGCCGCCGGCGACCCGGACGACCACCGGCCCGCCGCCTTCCTCGCCGACTACTACGGGCCCCAGCGAGGCCCGGCCCTGGCGGCGACGCTGGCGCGGACGCCCCAGGCGATGCGCGCGATGGTCCGCCGCTGCGAGGACCTGGGGGCGGACGAGGTGGTCGCGTTCCCGACGCTGCCCGGGGTCGAGCAGGTCGACCGGCTCGCGGACGCGGTGCTCCGCTAGGGATCGACGGGGCGTGGGCGGCGTGCGAGGAACCGGCGACGTGCGTGGCCATGGGGATGCCGGCAGCCCGGGCGACCGGGCAGCGGCGCGCGGCGCGGGCGCCCATGCGGGCGCCGCCGGCGAGGCGGGCGGCACGGCACGGGCGGACCTGGCGCGGCTCCACGTCGTGATCCCGCTCCGCTCGCTGGAGGGCGGGAAGACCCGCCTCGGGGCCGCGCTCGACGCGGAGGAGCGCGAGGAGCTGATCGTCGGGATGCTGCGCCACGTGCTGGCGGTCACGCTGGCCTGGGGGGGCGCGGGGGACGTGCTGGTGGTGAGCGCGGACCCGGCGGTCCTGGCGATCGCCGCGCGCGACGGGGCACGGACGCTGCGACAGCGCACCGGCGACCTGAACGCCGGGATCCGCCTGGGCCGCGACGACGTCGTCGCGGCCGGCGCGACGGCCCTGCTGGTCCTTCCCGCCGACCTGCCGCTGCTCGAGGCGGCATCGCTGGAGCGCCTGCGCGATGCCTCGGACGCGGCGCTCGCCGCGGGATCCGGGCGGGCCCTCGTGGCGATCGTGCCCGCCGATGCCCGCAGCGGCACCAACGCGCTCCTGCTGGCCCCGCCCGACGCCATCGAGCCGGCGTTCGGCCCCGACAGCCTGCGGGCCCACCTGGAGGCCGCACGGGCGGCCGACGCCACGGTGCAGCTGGTGGAGGACCCGGCCCTGGGCTTCGACCTGGACACGCCCGCCGACGTCGAGCGCCTCGACCCGGCGCGCCTGGCGGCCCTGCAGGCGATCGGCGCGGCGGCCGGAGCCGCGGGCGCCGGGGTGGATCCATGAGCACGCCGCGCGCATCCCGGGCCGGTTCCGGCCCCACCGGAGGAGCACCATGAGCACCACGGGCCCGGAGCATCGGGCCGAGCCCCCGGCCGCCGGCGGCCCGCCGCCCGGGGCGGCCCCGGGGGAAGGCGCCGGGCGGATCACCGCGATCCCGCTGCCTCCCCTCCCCGACGTGCATCCGGGCGACGACCTGGCCCGCATGATCGCCGATGCGCTCCGCGCGGGTGCCTCGTCCGATCCCGAGTTCGCGCCGCGCGCCGGCGACGTGCTGGTGGTGACCCAGAAGGTCGTCTCGAAGGCGGAGGGGCGCCTCGTGGACCTGCGCACCGTGACGCCGAGGCCGGAGGCGGAGGCGTTCGCCCGGCGCTGGGGCCGCGACCCGCGCCAGGTGGAGGTGGTGCTCCGGGAGTCGGCCCGCGTGGTGCGCATGGAACGCGGCGTCATCATCGCGCGGACCCGGCAGGGCTACGTCTGCGCGAACGCCGGGGTGGACGCGTCGAACACGGATGCCGCCGACGTGGTGACGCTCCTCCCCGAGGATCCCGACGCCTCCGCGGCGGCCATCCGCGATCGGCTCCGAGAGCTCCTCGGGGTCGAGGTGCCGGTCATCGTCGCGGACTCCTTCGGCCGGCCCTGGCGCTGGGGGATCACCGACGTGGCGCTGGGCGTCTCCGGCTTCGCACCGCTCGCCGACTTCCGCGGACTGGAGGACACCACGGGGCGGGCGATGCACGCCACCGTGGTCGCGGTCGCGGACGAGATCTGCGCCGCGGCCGAGCTGGCCTCTGGCAAGACGTCGCGTCGGCCCGTGGTCCTGGTGCGCGGCGCGCCGCTGCCGGCAGGGGACGGCAGCATCGTCCGCGACGTGGTGATGCCGGAGGCGTACGACCTCTTCGGGTAGGGCGCGGCCCGTGGACCGGCTCGCGGGCGGTCGGGTCCCGGACCACGGCAGGGATCCCGTGGCCGTCGGGCGGCGCACGGCCGTCACTCGGACATGCCGCCGACGCGCCGCCTGCGCGGATCGTCGTGTCCCGGGTACTCTCGTGCCATGAAGATCGGACTGCAGATCCCCAGCTACACCTGGCCGGGCGGCGACGCCGCCATCGGCCCCACCTTCGCTCGCATCCTCCGCGAGGCCGACGAGGTGGGGTTCGACTCCATCTGGGTGATGGACCACTTCTTCCAGATCCCCAGCGTGGGCGGCGCCGAGGAGCCCATGCTCGAGGGATGGTCGGCCCTCGCCTTCGCGGCGGCCGTCACGAAGCGCGCCGAGCTCGGCCTGATGGTGGGCGGCGTCCACTACCGCCAGGCCGGGCTCTGGGCCAAGCTCGCCACCACGCTCGACATCCTGTCCGAGGGTCGCGCCTGGCTGGGAATCGGCGCGGCCTGGAACCAGCAGGAATCCGAGGGGCTCGGCTTCCCGTTCCCGCCGCTCGGCCAGCGCTTCGAGATGCTGGAGGAGACGCTCAGGGTCGTGCACGAGATGTGGAGCGGCGAGCGCGGCTCGGAGGCGGCGTTCCACGGCCGCCACTACCACATGGACCGGCTGCTGAACAGCCCGCAGGCGATCCGCCGGCCACACCCGCCGGTGATGATCGGGGGCGGGGGCGAGCAGAAGACCCTGCGCCTCGTGGCCCGGTACGGCGACGCCACGAACATCTTCGGCGGACCGGACAACCTGCGCCACAAGTACGCGGTCCTGCGCGAGCGGTGCGAGGAGATCGGGCGGCCGTTCGACCAGATCGAGCGGTCGAACCTGAACGCGTTCCGCGTGAGCCGCGACGGCGGCGGCGAGACGACCTCGCCTGCCGAGATGGTCGACCGGATCGGCTCCTGGCGTGACGCCGGCTCGCAGCACGCGATCTTCTCGATCCGCAACATCCCGGAACCGGGGGTCCTGGAGCTGGTCGGCCGCGACGTCATCCCGCAGGTGCACGGGATGGACCGCTAGCCGTACCCTCAACGGCGCGCGGACCGGCCGGCCCGCGCGCCTGCCAGCGAGGAGTGCAGATGCCGGATTCCGACCAGCAGCGCACGTCCGCTCCCGGCGCGGGATCGCCGGGCCCCCGGATCGTGGCCTCCGTCCTCCCGGCCGACCTCTCCCGTCTCGGCGAGGAAGTGGCCGCGCTCGAGGCCGCCGGCGTGGACTGGATCCAGTGGGATGTCATGGACGCCTGCTTCGTACCGAACCTCACGTTCGGCCCGGACGTCATCGCCGCGGCCCGGCGGCACACGTCGCTGCCGTTCGAGGCGCAGCTGATGGTGGCGAACCCGGATCTGCTGATCGGTCCCTGCGTGGAGGCCGGCTGCGAACGGGTGATCGTGCACGCCGAGTCGACGCACAACCTGCACCGCAGCCTGATGCGCGTCGCGGAGTCCGGGGCCCGGGCCGGCGTCGCAGTCAACCCCGCCACGCCGTTCGAGGCGGTGGTGAACGTCCTCGACCTGGTCGACCTGGTGCTCGTCATGACGGTCAACCCGGGCTTCGGCGGGCAGGCGTACCTGGCGAGCATGGAGCCCAAGCTGCGCGTCGCGCGCTCGGCGATCGAGGCGACGGGCCGCCCGACCTGGCTCGAGGTGGACGGCGGGATCGCGCCCGACACGATCTCCACGTGCGCCGCTGCCGGCGCCGACGTCTTCGTCACCGGCAGCACGCTCTTCCACGATCCGCAGGGTCCCGACCACGCGGTCCGCGAGCTGCGCCGGCTCGCCGCCGGCGGACCGCCGGGCGGCAGCGCCGGGATCCGGTGAGGATGCGGTAAGATACTCCCAGGGGGTATCCCAAGGACTGGATGCCTCGGCACACCATGGAGCAGACACGAATGGACCAGGGCACGGGTGGGACGCGCGGCATCACGCCGCTCCAGATCATGAGCGACGGTGAGCAGCCGGTCGCCGCCCCCGTCGGCACCCCCGTCCCGGCCCCCGCCGACGAACAGCGCACCGATGCCCGGGTGGTCATCGTCGGCTCGGGGCCGGCGGGGCTGACCGCCGCCATCTACGCCGCGCGGGCCAACCTCGAGCCGATCGTGCTCGGCGGGTACGAGGCCGGCGGGCAGCTGATGATCACCAGCGAGGTGGAGAACTTCCCGGGCTTCCCGGAGGGGATCCAGGGACCCGAGCTGATGGACCGCATGCGGGCCCAGGCAACGCGGTTCGGCGCCCTGGTGCTCGACGTGGACGTGGAGCGGGTGGACTTCTCCCGGCGTCCCTTCCGGCTGTGGGCGGGCGGCGTGGAGTACACCGCGCAGACGGTGATCGTGGCGAGCGGCGCTTCCGCGATCTGGCTCGAACTGGAGAGCGAGACGAGGCTGCGGGGCCGCGGGGTGAGCGCCTGCGCCACCTGCGACGGCTTCTTCTTCCGCGACCGCAAGGTCGTGGTGGTGGGCGGCGGCGACTCGGCGCTCGAGGAGGCGCTCTTCCTGACCAAGTACGCGCGCGAGGTGGTCGTGGTGCACCGCCGCGACCAGTTCCGCGGCAGCCGGATCATGCAGGAGCGCGCGCTCTCCAACCCCCGGATC
>JAJYDP010000128.1 GCA_021777365.1 Chloroflexota bacterium
CGGGATCCCCGGCGCGCGACCCACCGACCCGCTCCCGTACCGCGTGGCGCGCCGCTCCGGGCTGCTGGTCTACGACCCGGCCCCGACCCTCGGCGCGCTGCTGGAGGGCCGCGCGTCCGGCGCCCCGGTCTCGACGCTGGCCGCCCGGTTCCAGGAGACGATCGCGGAGGTGACGCGCGAGCTCTGCGCCGCCGCGCGGGAGGCCACCGGGCTGCGGCAGGTCTGTCTCTCCGGGGGCGTCTTCCAGAACCACTGGCTCGCCACCGCGCTGCTGGCCCGGCTCGCCGCGGACGGGTTCGAGCCGTTCGTCAACCGCAGCGTCCCGGTGAACGACGGGGGGATCAGCTACGGGCAGGCGGCGATCGCCGCCGCCCGCCTGTCGGGGGCGGCAACGCCCCGGTCGGTTGCCGGCGGGGCCCGGGACTGGCCCGCCACCCCCCGGCGCGCTACCGTGGAGCACTAGCAGGAGGCGATCCGCCATGTGCCTGGGCATTCCCGGCAGGGTCATCGAGATACGCGACGAGGCCGGTCTCGCCATGGGGCGGGTCGACTTCGGCGGGGTCCGCAAGGAGGCCTGCCTGGCATACGTGCCCGAGGTCAGGGTGGGCGACTACGTCATCGTCCACGTCGGCTTCGCCATCAGCACGGTCGACGAGGACGAGGCGCTCCGCACGCTCGAGCTCCTCGACCAGATGGGCGACCTGGTGCAGCAGGAGCTGGCCACCATGGGGCCCGGCATGAGCGAACCCGCCGTGGTGGACCTCGGGCCGTCGGCGGCCGCCGTCGCGGGCGCAGGCGACGCGCACGGCACGGCCGCGGGGCGCACGGCCGCCGCCGTTCCCCCGGCGGGCCCCGCCTCGTGAAGTACGTCGACGAGTTCCGGGACGGGCGCCGCGCCAAGGCGCTCGTCCGGGAGATCCACCGCGTCACCACGCGGCCCTGGACCATGATGGAGGTCTGCGGCGGGCAGACCCATACCATCGTCAAGCAGGGGATCGACGAGATGCTCCCCGAGGGCGTCCGGATGATCCACGGTCCGGGCTGCCCGGTCTGCGTGACGCCCCTCGAGCAGGTGGACAAGGCGCTCGCGATCGCCGCCGACCCGAACGTGATCTTCACCAGCTACGGGGACATGCTCCGCGTCCCCGGCTCGACCACCGACCTGCTGGCGCTCAAGGCGCGCGGCGCGGACGTCCGGATCGTCTACTCGCCGCTCGACGCCGTCCGCATCGCGCGCGAGCACCCCGACCGGCAGGTCGTCTTCTTCGCGATCGGGTTCGAGACGACCGCGCCCGCCAACGCGATGGCGGTCTGGCAGGCCGCGGAGCAGGGGATCGACAACTTCAGCGTGCTGGTCAGCCACGTGCTGGTGCCGCCGGCCATGGAGGCGATCCTGCAGTCGCCGTCCAACCAGGTGCAGTCCTTCCTGGCCGCGGGGCACGTCTGCGCGGTGATGGGCTGGACCGAGTACGAGCCGATCGCGGCCCGGTACCACGTCCCGATCGTGGTGACCGGCTTCGAGCCGCTCGACCTCCTCGAGGGGATGCTGATGGCGATCCGCCAGCTCGAGGAGGGCCGGGCGGAGGTGGAGAACCAGTACTCCCGCGCGGTCCGCCGCGAGGGCAACCGGCTCGCCCAGGAGACCGTCTTCCGCGTCTTCGAGATCGGCGACCGGACCTGGCGCGGGATCGGCCAGATCCCGGCCTCCGGCTATCACCTCCAGGAGCGGTTCGCGCGGTTCGATGCCGAGCGTCGCTTCCACGTGGGGGACATCGCCACGAAGGAGCACCCGGCATGCATCGCCGGCGAGATCCTGCAGGGCACCAGGACGCCGCTCGACTGCACCGCCTACGGCGTCCTCTGCTCGCCCCAGCGGCCGCTCGGTGCCCCCATGGTCTCCGCCGAGGGGACCTGCGCGGCCTTCCACGCGGCTGGCCGAGGACTGGGGCCCACGGTCCGGCCGCTGGCGATGGCCGCGTCCCGCGAGGTGGCACGATGACCGACCGACCGACGACCGCCGACCCGCTGGCGGCCACCTGCCCGGCCCCCCTGGTCGAGCACGAGCGCGTCCTGCTCGGGCACGGCTCGGGCGGCCAGCTCTCCGCCGCCCTCATGCGCGACGTGATCGCCCCGGCACTGGCCCGGGCATCGGCGGGGGGTCCTCTCAACGACGCCGCGGTGATCGAGGTCGCCGCCGGCCGCCTCGCGTTCACCACCGACACGTTCGTGGTCAGCCCCCTGCGCTTCCCGGGCGGGGACATCGGCGAGCTCGCCGTCAACGGCACCGTCAACGACCTGGCGATGATGGGCGCACAGCCGGTGGCCATCTCCCTCGCGTACGTGATCGAGGAGGGGCTCCCCTTCGACGAGCTGCGCGAGGTGACCGAGTCGGTCGCCCGGGCCGCGGCCGCGGCAGGCGTGCGGGTGGTCACCGGGGACACCAAGGTCGTCGGGCGGGGCGCCGCCGATCGCCTGTTCGTCAACACCGCCGGCATCGGGATCGTGGCCGACGGGGTGGCGCTCGGCGCCGACCGCGCGCGGGCCGGCGACGCGGTCCTGCTCTCGGGGCCGATCGGGCTGCACGGCGTGGCCGTCATGAGCGTGCGGGAGGGGCTGGAGTTCGAGGTGGAGATCGCCTCGGACACGCAGCCACTCCACCGGGTCGCGGCGGCGATCCTGGCCGCCGCCCCGGACGCGCACGTCCTGCGCGACCCGACCCGCGGCGGGCTGGCCTCGGCGCTGAACGAGATCGCCGGGGCCTCAGGCGTCGGGGTCGAGCTCGACGAGGCGGCCATCCCGGTCCCGGGTCCCGTGCGGGCCGCCTGCGAGATGCTGGGCCTGGACCCGTTCCACGTGGCCAACGAGGGCAAGTGCGTGGCGATCGTCCCGGCGGAACGCGCCGAGGCGGTGCTCGATGCGATGCGGGCGCTCCCCGAGGGCGAGGGCGCCTCGATCGTCGGGCGGGTGGTGGCGGATCACCCCGGGATGGTCACCATCCACACGCTCGTGGGCGCGGAGCGGATCGTCGACATGCTGGTCGGGGAACAGCTGCCCCGCATCTGCTGACCCGGGCCGGCGGAGCCGGCGTCGACGCCTCAGCGGCCTCCGGCGGCGGCGCCCGCCGTCGCCAGCTCGCCCGCGATCCCCTCGGCCCACGCCTCGATCGCCGCCCAGTCGCGGAAGTCGCCGGCCGGGAGCGCGTTCCTCGCGGCGGGCATCAGGCCCACGAATCGTTCCGCCATCCCGACTGGTTTCGCATGGGGGTCGTATGCGCCGAAGAAGATCCGCTCGTCGCGCGGGCGGACGCGTGCGGCCAGCTCGTCGAATTCCTTCGGACGCGTCGTCGCCATCACGTCCTGGCCCTTCTCGTCGACCAGGTCGGTGCCCAGCGGGCCGCTGCTGAACAGCCAGGTCGGTCGACTCGCGAGCGCGCGCTCGTTGTGCCGGACGAACGTCGTGCACTCCTTCGCCCAGTGGAACATGTACGCGCACCCGCCGACCACGAAGGCGTCGTATGCGTCGACCTGCCGCACGCGGTCGGCCTGTTCCAGGGTGACCTCGATCCCCTGCCGTGCGAGCCTCGCTGCCACGCGCTCCGCGATCCCCTGCGTCGCCCCGTGGCGACTCGCGTATGCCACCAGGACCTTCATCGCGCGCCGCCCGCCGTGGCCTCGCCTCGTGGCGACCGCGGCGCGCGCGCTGGGCTGCGCAGCGCGGCGGCGAGCGTGGCCGCCGTGAGCCGGATGGTGGTTCGAGCTGGGTGCATCACGTCCCTCCGCTCCCTCGGGACGCCGTCGACGGTCCAGTGTGGCGGCATCCGACGGGCACGGACAGGGCCATGCGTCCCCAGCGGCACCGGCTGCCGGAGCGGAGGGTGTCAGCTCCAGAGGGAGGAGATGGGGGCGGCCACGATCCGATCGCCCAGGGGGTAGGTTCGTGGGCCGGTGTGGAGGACCACGCCGCTGACGAAGGCATCGCCGTGGCGATCTCGCAGGGCGACCAGGTGGCGCGCGCTGTCGGCCTTGGGCGCGGCGTCGGCCTTGACCTCGATGGCGATCAGGGCACCTCCGCCGAGCTCGGCCAGGAGGTCGATCTCGAATCGGCCCTGCTGCTGGCGCACGTGGTACAGGCGCGGCCGGGCATCGCTCGCCGCTAGTTCCGCGCGGAGCTGGGCGGCGACGAACGTGTCGAGCAGGCGGCCCAGCAGATCTCCGTTGCGCAGCACCGCGTTCGTGTCCAGACGCAGCACGGCAGCGGCCACCGCCGGGTCGATCACGTACCGTTTGGGGCCGAGAACGAGACGTTTCAGGCGGTTCGACGTCCAGGCGGGCATGGCCTCCACGATGAGCAGGTTCTGCAGCAGCCGGTCGTACGCGAGGGCAGTCTTGCGGTTGATGCCCGCGGCGTCGTAGAGGGTCTTGTCATCGACGACGCCGGCGGTATTGGCGGCAAGGGCCTCGACGTAGCGGCGCAGCCGAACCGGGTCGCGACCGCCATCCACCGCCTCGGCGTCCCGGGTCAGGAGATGCTCGACATAGCTGTCCAGCCAGCGCTGGCGGGCTGCTGCCGTCATGCTCAGGACGGGCTCGGGAAAGCCGCTCCGCAGGAGGAGGTCGACGTAGCCGCGCAGGTCCGGCGTGTCGTGCGCAGGAAGCAGTTCGATCCCCGAGGCGAGGCTGTCGAGGAAGGGGGGCGATGCTATCGCCCCGAGTTGCTCCCGCACCGTCATGCCGAACAGCGGAACGCGCGTGAGGCGGCCCGTCCCCGGCCATAGATCGCCTTCCAGGTCGGCTCGTATCGAGCCCGTGACGAGGAAGCGACCCGGGGTGGGACGCGAGTCGACGGATCGCTTGACTGCCCCCAGCACTCCTGGGACCAGCTGCCACTCGTCGAGAAGGACCGGCTCGGGGAGACCGCGCAACGCGCCGTCCGGATCGGCCCGAAACGCGACAGCCTCGGCCTCGCGATCGAGTCGTACGACGGTGCGGGCGTAGCGGGCCGCTGTCGTCGTCTTTCCGGCGGCCCGCGGTCCCACGATGAAGAGGGCCGGCATCTCCGTCATCAGCCGCTCGATCAGGGCATCGATGAGCCGAATGCGATACTCCACGGGCCGCACACTACCACTCTGCCGCATCGTGGAATACCGTTTTGCCGCATATGGCAGTGCCGTTCTGCCGCGGCAGCCCGCCGGACCGTGCCGCCGTACACTGCCGACCAGTCAACCCTGAGTGGCCGCGAGCGGGGTCAGCTGGGCCCGGATCGGCGTGAAGACGAACGTCCTCTACTACGGCGACAACCTGGACATCCTCCGGCACCACGTCCCCGATGCGTCGGTCGACCTGGTCTACCTGGATCCGCCGTTCAACTCGAACCGCGACTACAACGTGATCTTCCGCGACGAGTCGGGGCGGACGTCGGACGCGCAGCTGCTCGCGTTCGAGGACACCTGGCACTGGGGCCCATCGGCGGAGGCGGTCTACGCGTACCTGACGAACACCTCACGGCACGAAGGCCGTGTGCCGGACCGGGTGAGCACCATCGTGGCCGCTCTGCGGGCGGGGCTGGGCACCAACCAGATGACCGCCTACCTGGTCGAGATGGCGGTGCGCCTGGTCGAGCTGCACCGCGTCCTGAAGCCGACGGGATCGCTCTACCTTCACTGCGACCCGACTGCGAGCCACTACCTGAAGCTGGTGCTGGACGGGGTGTTCGGACCGGAGAACTACGTCGCGGAACTCGTCTGGCAGCGGACGAACGCCCGCGGCACGACCGGACGTTGGCCGCGGCTCCATGACGTGATCCTGCAGTTCGCACGATCACCGGCCTTTCACTTCTCGCCGGTACGAGTCGCAGCGGAGCGGTCACGCATGCCACATACGCTCGTGAGTGGACCCGATCACGAGCGGTACCAGTCGTACGAGCTTACGGCGCCTGGCGCCAGCGAAGGCGAGAGCGGCAGGCCGTGGCGAGGCTTCGACCCTGGGCGCTACGGACGACATTGGGCCAACGGTCTGGCGCAGATGGAGGACTGGGATAAACAGGGACTGATCCACTGGCCACCCAACGGGGGATGGCCAAGGCGCCGCGCGACCGTTCCCTTCCGTCACGAGGATCGAGTGGTTGTGGTGGGTGATGTGTGGACTGACATCGACAGGCTCAACCAGACCGCGAGGGAGCGTCTCGGCTACCCCACCCAGAAGCCCGTTGCGCTCCTCGAACGGATCATTTCGGCCTCCTCGAACCCGGGCGACATCGTGCTCGACCCCTTCTGCGGCTGCGGCACCGCGCTCGTCGCGGCACAGAAGCTCGACCGCCGCTGGATCGGGATCGACATCACCTGGCTCTCGATCGCGGTCATGCGGGCGCGCCTGATGGACAGCTTCGGTCTGGCCGACGTGCCGGTGATCGGCAGCCCGACCGAGGTGGAGGGCGCCCGCCAGCTCGCGCAGCAGGGGCTCGAGGGCCGATACCAGTTCCAGTACTGGGCGCTCTCGCTGGTGGACGCGCGACCGGTGGGCGGCATCGAGAAGAAGGGCTCCGACCGCGGCATCGACGGCAAGCTCACCTTCACCGGCCGCCACGGTGAGCTGCAGACGGTCCTCGTCAGCGTCAAGTCGGGCGCCGTCAACTCGGGCATGGTGCGCGACCTCAAGGGGACCCTGGAGCGGGAGAGGGCCGCCATCGGCCTGTTCGTGACGCTGGAAGAGCCGACTCGCGAGATGCGCCTGGAGGCGGACACGGCCGGCCTCTACGAGTGGGAGTTATTCAGCTCCATGGACGAGGGCGCCAGACCCGCCCGCCGCGACTTTCCGCGCGTGCAGATCCTGACCATCCGCGAGCTACTGGAAGGCAGGAAGCCCCAGCTGCCGCCGATGGTGTACTCGACCTACCAGCAGGCGGAGCGCATCCCCCGAGAGAAGGCTGCCGACCAGCAGGAGCTGTTCGGGTAGGCGACGCCGACGGCCACCAGGCGCCGCGTCTGCGACACTTGACCTCCATGGACGTTCGACTGAAGCGCGCCTACGAGGAGCCCGGCGCCGACGACGGGTCGCGCGTGCTGGTCGACCGGGTCTGGCCCCGCGGGCGTTCCCGGGAGTCCCTGGCGCTCGTCGCCTGGGAGCGCGATGTGGCCCCGTCCGATGAGCTGCGCCGCTGGTTCGGCCACGAACCCGCACGCTGGGACGAGTTCCGACGGCGCTACCTGGCCGAGCTGGCGTCGCCCGACCGGCAGCCTGCCCTGGACCGGCTCGCGCGCCTGTCCCGGGGCGGCCGGCTGACCCTCGTGTACGGCGCGGCCGACGCGGAGCACAACCAGGCCGTCGTCATCCGCGAGGCGCTCCTGGAGCATCCCGCCGGCGGGCAGGAACAGGGACCGCCATTTGACAGGCGCCGCGCCACGTCGTGAACTCCGCTCATGGACTACGCGGACGTCGAGGGGCCCGATCCGGTTGCGTCTCCGCCGGCCCCCGTGGCCGGCGACGAGCGGCGGCAGCTGGAGGAACTCCTGTTCCTCCACGAGGTCGCGCGCCTGGCGACCACCGCCCGGACCTGGGATGAGCTGCTGTCGATCGTGGTCGACGGGACGCGGGACGCGCTGAAGGCCGACGTCTCGTCGCTCTATCTGCTCGACCGGGACGGCCATCACCTGACACTCGCCGCCACCAACGGCCTAGATCGCCACCAGATCGGGCGCGCCCAGGTGCCGTTCGGCGAGGGGATCACCGGGCGCGTCGCGGCATCGAGGGAGCCGATGGTGATCCCGGACGTCCGCTCCGACGAGCGCTTCCTTTGGGTCCGTGGCATCGACCAGCGGCGGTTCGTCGCCTCGATGCTCTCGGTGCCGCTCTCCTGGAACGACCAGGTCGTGGGCGTCCTCAACGTGCAGACCGAGCAGCGCCGGGACTTCGCGCCGCGCGACGTGGCGCACCTGCGCGCCATCGCGGACCTCCTGACCGGGATCGTCGAGAAGGGCCGGCTGCAACGCGAGGCCGAGGCGCAGGTGGCCGCGCTCAAGGCGATCGAGCGGGCGCAGGCCGAGCTGGTCGCCCTGGTCACCCACGAGCTCCGGACGCCGCTCGCGGTCGTCCGCGCCTACCTCGACCTGCTCGCCGAGGCGGTCGGGGACGGCGGCGGCACCGTGCCGAGTGCCCTCGAATGGCACCGCCTGGCCGACGAGCAGGTGACGCGACTTGACCGGCTGGTGGATTCCATCCTGGCGTCCGTGCGCCCCGAGGAGCAGGCCCCGCTCGACCTCGTCCCGATCGACCTGACCGGGATCGTGGAGGACACGGTCGCGGAGATGGGCCCGTTGCTCCGGCGCCACCACCTGGAGCACGAGGGGCGGCGCGGGCTCCGCGTGCTGGGCGAGTCCGGCCGACTCCGCCAGATCCTGGAGCACCTGCTGGAGAACGCCGTCAAGTACGCGCCCCCGGGCACCACGATCACCATCCACACCGACATCACGGAGGGGATCGCCCGGCTGTCGGTGTCGGACGAGGGCCCGGGCGTCCCGGAGGAGTGGCGGGAACGCATCTTCGAGCCGTACGCGCGGCGCAGCGAGACCGGCGCGGCCCGCGGGTCCGGGATCGGCCTGTATGCGGCCCGGCGGCTCGGCGAGGCGATGGGGGCGCGGATCTGGTGCGAGCCCGCCCCCGGCGGCGGGGCGTGCTTCGTGGTCGCGCTGGCCGCGGCGGTGGCGCTGTGAACGACGCCCACCCCCTGCGCATCCTGGTGGTGGACGACGACCCGGCCATGGTCGGCGCCATCACCGCGCTGGTCGGGACGGAGGGCCACCAGGTCGTGACCGCGTACGACGGGCTCACCGCCGTCCGGCGCTGGCGGGAGGAATCCCCCGACCTGGTCCTGCTGGACCTGGCGATGCCGGGGCCGGACGGGTTCAGTGTCGCCCGCCAGCTGCGTGAGGACGGCGCCGACGTCCCCATCATCGTCGTGAGCGGCGAGCGTTCCGAGGCCGCCAAGGTGCGGGCGCTCGACCTGGGCGCCGACGACTACCTGGAGAAGCCGTTCGGCAAGCAGGAGCTGCTGGCCCGCATCCGCGCGGCGATGCGCCGGGCTCCGCGGGCGGCGGCCGGCGGGATCGCCGGCGAGGTCGGTGTCCCCGGTTGGCCGGGACGTCCCGCGGCGCCGCTCGCGTTCGATGACCTGCTCCTGGAGCCCGGGCGCCACGAGGCGCGCGTGGCAGACGTGCCGCTCGTGCTGACGCCGATCGAGTACCGGCTGCTCGAGGCGCTGGTGGTGGCGCAGGGCCAGCTGGTGGGCCACGCCGGCCTCCTGGCCGCGGGATGGCCGGGCGAGCGCGACCCGGACCCGCTGTGGCTGAAGCCGCACCTCGCGCGGCTCCGGCGCAAGCTGGACGAGGCCGCGGGCCCGGCGCTGGCCTCGGTGCGTGCCGTGGGCTGGTGCCTGCGCGGACCGGCACGGACGTAGCCGGCTCCCGGCACAGTCGCGGCCGCCGTCGCGGCCCGTAACCGTTCCGTCACCGAAGCGTATCCGGCACGATGCCGACGCCGGCGCGCGCGTTTCCTAGCCTCTGGCGAGGAGGAACGCCACCATGTACAGCTTCACCGACCCCGGCGCATCCGAGGTCCGGCGCGTCGACGGGCCCGTCACCTGCGCGGCCTGCGGGTGCCGCCTCACCCAGGATCCCGAGAACAGCCGCCTCTGGCGCCACTTCCACCCGTTCGGCGGCCACGACGCGCGCGGCTGTCGCGTCGCCTGCGTCGACCAGCCGCACGATCGGCAGGGGATCGCGCTCCGCGTGAGCTGAGCCCCGGCACACCTCGCACGTCGGCGACGGGCCCCAACTGGGACGGGCTCGCCGCGGACACCCACCACGAGACCGCGCTCCGACACCGGAGGGCGGTCTCGTCGCGTCCGGGGGCTGCCGGCGGCGCAACGCGTGCGCGGCGGCCGTGCCGATCAGAAGCCGGGGACGTTGTAGACGGCCTGGGTGCTGCTGCCCGGAGTCTGCGTGCCGTAGACGGTGTCGAAGCCGATCGCCCAGACGTTCGCGGCATCGAGGGGCGCCAGGCCGGTGACCGTGGTCGGCGCGTGATAGATGACGTCCCAGCTCGTGCCGTCCCGGAAGAGCACCTGGCCGGAGGAGGTGCTGGCCCAGACGTGCGCGGCATCTGTTCCCGCCACCGCGGTCAGCTGCTGGTGCAGGTCCGTCTCCAGCTGCCACACGGTGCCGTTCCAGGCGTAGATCGAGCCTTCCCGGCTCACCGCCCAGGCGTGCCGGGCGTCGGCCGCATAGACGGCCGACAGGGCGACGGGCACGCTGGCCTGCAGGCTCCACTCGAACCCGTTCCACGCGACCACCACACCGCCGCCGTCGGGAAG
>JAJYDP010000129.1:0-2961 GCA_021777365.1 Chloroflexota bacterium
ACCCGTGCGACGGTCGAACCGCCTGAACGGGTCACGCGCGAGCTGGCCTTCGCCCACCAGCCACGAGACAAACGCACGGATGCTGCGCATGTACGCGTTGACGGTGTTGAGCGAGAGCGTCTGCTGTCCCGGGGCGTGCCTGCTCCTCTCCACGGCCCTGCGGTCCCCGCGCCAGACACCGGACGCGCGCGGGGTGGTCTTGAGACGCGCCACGAACTCTGAGAGGACCGGGAACGTGAGGGAGTCCGTGGTACACGGACGTCCCTGCTGGGCGAGCCAGTCACGGAGCAGGCGGAACGCGCGGTCGTAGATGGCACGCGTGTTTGGCGCCCACGTGCTCGCGAACGTCGCGCAGTACTCCGCGATCAGTGGGTCCAGGTCGAAGGCATCGGTCTTCGTGGCCACGGCCGTCGGGGCTCCCACCCCTCGCCCGGCGGGGCAGTCCGGCCGGCACGTGCCGGCGCTCGGGACCCCGGGCGCGGTCCGCTGCGAAACGCGGTCTGGCGGTAGGCACAATGTCGCCGCGAGCGTGGCGCTCGGGTAGGCACAATGTCGCTGGCCGTCGCGTCCCTCCGCGGGACCCCCGATTTCCGGCGAATCCGGGCACCTGTCAAGGGCCTGGCGCCAGCGACCCCGCACGCGGCCACATTGTGCCTTGGTCGGAAGGGGAGGAAGTGGAGCGGGAGACGGGATTCGAACCCGCGACATCTTGCTTGGGAAGCAAGCACTCTGCCAACTGAGTTACTCCCGCTCGCAGAGCAGGCGGATTCTAGCGGCTCGCGGGCGGCGAGGCAACGCGGCACGGCCGGGTGAGAGGCCCGGCGGCACGGCCGGGTGAGAGGCCCGGCGGCACGGCCGGGCGAGAGGCCCGGCGGTTCGCCCACGCGACCCCCCCGGCGCGGCACTCCCCGGCCCGCGGACGCAGTGTTCATGGCGGGCACGCCGGAGCCGCAGGCCGGCCCGGATGCCGACGCTCGACGAGGGTGGGTCCGCCGGCCGATGGTCGTGCCTGTCGCAGGCCTCTCTTCCCTATGGAGGATTGCAAACGGCCTAGACTGGGCGGGCGCGGTCCCGACCTGTTCCACCGATCGCGCGCGGGATCGCCAGGAGGAGCCTGTGCGCAACGCGAAGCTCGACGCCTGGGTCGAGGAAGTCGCCGCTCTGTGCAAGCCGGATCGCGTCCACTGGTGCGACGGATCGCAGGCCGAGCACGAGGAAATGATCCGCCTCATGGTGCACGCCGGGACCGCCACGCCGCTCGACGGCCAGCGCCCGGGCAGCGTGCTCATCCGCTCACACCCGGCGGACGTCGCGCGGGTCGAGGACCGCACCTTCATCTGCTCGGCGCGGCCCGAGGACGCCGGGCCCACCAACAACTGGGCCGACCCGGCCGAGATGAAGGGGACCCTGACCGGCCTGTTCGACGGCGCCATGGCCGGCCGCACCATGTACGTCATCCCCTACTCGATGGGCCCGGTCGGCTCGCCCATCGCCAACATCGGCGTCGAGATCACCGACTCGCCCTACGTGGTGGCGAACATGCACCTGATGACCCGCGTGGGCTCGCGGGTGCTCGAGGTCCTCGGACCAGAGGGCGAGTTCGTCAAGGGGCTCCACTCCGTCGGCATGCCGCTGGGCCCGAGTGAGCCCGATGCCCCCTGGCCGCACAACCTGCAGCACAAGTACATCAGCCACTTCCCCGAGACCCGCGAGATCTGGTCGTTCGGCTCGGGCTACGGCGGCAACGCCCTGCTTGGCAAGAAGTGTCATGCCCTGCGCATCGCCTCCGTGCAGGCGCGCGACGAGGGGTGGCTCGCCGAGCACATGCTGATCCTCAAGCTGACCAGCCCCGAGGGCCGTACCCACTACATCACCGGCGCCTTCCCGTCGGCGTGCGGCAAGACGAACCTGGCGATGCTGGAGCCCACGCTGCCCGGCTGGAAGGTCCGGACCATCGGCGAGGACATCGCGTGGATGAAGCTGGACCGTGACGGCCGGCTGCGCGCGATCAACCCCGAGGCGGGCATCTTCGGCGTCGCCCCCGGCACCAGCGCGGCCAGCAACCCCAACGCGCTCCGGACCCTCGCCCGGGACGCGATCTACACCAACTGCGCCATCACGCCGGACGGCGACGTGTGGTGGGAGGGCATGACCGACGCGGCACCGGAGGGCCTCACCGATTGGCTCCGCCGGCCCCATATCCCGGGGGACACGCGAACGGCGGCCCACCCCAACGCCCGGTTCACGGTCGCGGCGCGCCAGTGCCCGGTCATCGCGGACGAGTGGGAGGACCCGGCCGGGGTGCCGATCGACGCCATCCTCTTCGGCGGGCGGCGCGCGAGCACCATCCCCCTGGTCACCGAGGCCTTCGACTGGACCCACGGCACGTTCATGGGAGCGACCGCGGGCTCCGAGACGACCGCGGCGGCGGCGGGCGCCGTGGGCAAGCTGCGGCGGGATCCCATGGCCATGCTCCCCTTCTGCGGCTACAACATGGCCGACTACTGGCGCCACTGGCTCAGCTTCGAGGGTCGCACCTCGCCGGAGAAGCTGCCGCGGGTCTTCTTCGTCAACTGGTTCCGCAAGGGCGCCGACGGCAGGTACCTGTGGCCCGGCTTCGGCGAGAACAGCCGCGTGCTCAAGTGGATCGCGGAACGGATCGAGGGAACCGGCGAAGCCATCGACACGCCGATCGGCCGACTGCCCGCGCCGGGCGCGCTCGACCTGTCGGGCCTCGGCCTGGCGGACGGTGCGGTGGACGAGCTGCTCGCGGTGGACGTCGACGGCTGGCTCGACGAGGTCGGCCTGGTCCGCGAGCACTTCGCGCGCTTCGGCGACCGGCTGCCGGCCGCGTTGGCCGACGAGGTCGACCGCCTCGAGGCGCGGCTGATGGCGGCCGGGACCGCGCGATAGCGGGGCCACGCGACAGGGGGCCACGCGACAGGGGGCCACGCGACAGAC
>JAJYDP010000129.1:2971-10335 GCA_021777365.1 Chloroflexota bacterium
AGACCGCGTGGCGCGCCCCAGAGAAGCGCGGCGGCGCTCGAAGCGTGCCGCGCCGTGCGGATGCAGGCGCGAGAATAGGCATGGCCGATCTCGCCTGGACCAGCGCCGGGCGCGCGCATGGAGGCCGGTCCGCGGAAAGGAGCCCCGACGGTGGGAGCTGATGCGTTCGTCTATACCGATCCGCTTCCGCTGGGGGCCGACACGACCTCCTACCGCCTGCTGGGCACGGATGGGGTCTCGGTCACCACCTTCGAGGGGCGCGAGGTCGTCAGGGTGGAACCGGCGGTCCTCACCAACCTCGCGCGCGAGGCGCTGCGCGAGTGCTCGTTCTTCCTGCGGCCCCGGCACAACGAGCAGGTCGCGGCCATCCTCGCGGACCCCGAGTCATCGGACAACGATCGCACCGTCGCCCTGGCACTGCTCCGTAACGCCCAGATCGCCTCGCACGGCGTGCTGCCGCTGTGCCAGGACACGGGGACGGCCACCGTCTTCGCCAGGAAGGGCCAGCAGGTCTGGACCGGCGTCGACGACGCCGAGTGGCTGGCCCGCGGCGCGTGGGAGACGTACCACAGGGAGAACCTGCGGTACTCGCAGACGAGCGCGCTGACGCTCTTCGACGAGCAGAACACGGGTGACAACCTGCCCGCCCAGATCGACATCGCCGCCGTGCCGGGCGCGCGCTACGACTTCCTGTTCACCGCCAAGGGCGGCGGCTCGGCGAACAAGACCATGCTCTGGCAGGAGACGCGCGCCCGCCTCGACCCGGCGGCCCTCGAACCGTTCCTGGTCGAGAAGATGCGCCAGCTCGGTACGGCGGCCTGTCCGCCGTACCACATCGCGATCGTCGTGGGCGGGACGTCGGCGGAGGCGTGCCTGAAGACCGTGAAGCTCGCCTCGACCGGCTACTACGACGGCCTGCCCACCGAAGGCGGGCCGTCGGGGCGGGCCTTCCGGGTGCCGGAGCTCGAGCAGCGCCTGCTCGAGGCGGCCAACCATCTCGGCCTCGGCGCGCAGTTCGGGGGCAAGCACTTCGCCCTCGACGTGCGCGTGATCCGGCTCCCCCGCCACGGTGCGTCGTGCCCCATCGGGATGGCCGTGTCGTGCGTCGCGGACCGCAACGTCAAGGCGCACATCGACCGGGACGGCGTCTGGCTCGAGGAGCTGGATCACGACCCGGGGCGCCTGGTCCCGGCCGAGCTTCGCGGCGGGGCGCCGTCGAAGGCCGTGCCCATCGACCTGGACCGCCCCATGGCCGAGGTGCTGGCCGAGCTGAGCCGGTACCCCGTCTCGACGCCGCTGCTGCTGACCGGGACGCTCGTCGTGGCCCGCGACATCGCCCACGCCAGGTTCAAGGCGCTGATCGACTCCGGGGCGGGCGTGCCCGAGTACCTGAAGCGCCACCCGGTCTACTACGCGGGACCGGCCAAGACGCCCGCGGGGAAGCCGTCCGGCTCGTTCGGCCCCACGACGGCCGGCCGCATGGACGGCTACGTGGACCTGCTCCAGTCCCACGGGGCGTCGCTGATCATGATCGCGAAGGGGAACCGCACCCAGCAGGTGACGGACGCCTGCAAGCGGCACGGGGGCTTCTACCTGGGCTCGATGGGCGGGCCGGCGGCGCTCATCGCGGAGCACATCACGCGCGTGGAGTGCATCGACTTCGCCGACCTCGGGATGGAGGCCGTCTGGGAGATCGACGTGGAGGATCTCCCGGTGTTCATCCTCACGGACGACAAGGGCAACGACTTCTTCACGGCCCTGCCGGCCTGAACGTCGCCGCGCGAACGGGGAGACACCATGACCGACGAGCTGCGTGCCTGGATCGAGCGCGCGGACCAGGGCACGACGCACATCCCGCGCCACTTCGTCGCCTCCGCGCTGCTCGCGCGAGACGCCGAGCGCTATGCCGTGGAGTGCGGGGTCACGCCGATCGAGGCGCTGCACGACGCGGCGGTCGTGCTCCTGCGCGATGCCGCACAGCTGGTGGCCGACGAGCGCCCCGACGACCTGGCGGAGGATGCCTGGCGGCCGCTCCAAGAGACGCTGCGGCAACTGCGGGCGGCTGACCAGGGGAGCTGACCGCGGCCCCGGCCGGCGCGGCTCACCCGGGGCGGTGCACCTGGCGGTTCCGCCCGGGAGACCGGGTCACGCCGCCCGACGGGGCGTGACCGGACGGGGCCGTCCTCGCGGGGCGGACCGCGCGCGGGCCGGATCCGGCGTCGGGCGGTATCGTGCCGGGTCGACATGCGCATCCCGAGACGTTTCCCGGAGACCGGCTGGCTGGCCCTGGCGGGCCTGGCCTTCGTGCTCCTCCGACTGCCGTCCTTCGTCGAGCCGGCGTGGTACTCCGACGAGGGGATCTACGCCAGCATCGGCTGGGCGCTCGACCACGGGGCCCGCCTCTACGTCGACGTCTGGGACAACAAGCCCCCGGGCGTCTACTGGGTGGCGGCCCTCCTCCTGCGCGTGCTGCCGCCGACCCTCATCTTCCCGGTCGCGGCCACCGCGCTGGCCGCCGCCAGCACGGTCCTGGTCGGGAGGATCGGGGGCGCGCTGGGCGGCCGCAGAGTCGGTCTGCTCGCAGCTGGCTCGTTCATGCTGGCGTCAGCGCTGCCGAACCTCCAGGGCAACCTCTTCAACGCCGAGGTGTGCGGCGCGACGCTCACCGCCGCGGCCATCGCCCTGCTCGTCGGCGGGGCCGGCCGGACGCGCGCGTTCCTGGCGGGCGTGCTGGTGGGCGTGGGCGTCCTCTTCAAGGCCACGGTGGCCGTCGACGTGGTCGTGGTCGCGGGGGTCCCCGTGCTGCTCGCATGGGCACGACAGGGCGACGGGCACGGCCGGTGGTCGCGGCCGGCCCTGGCGGGATCCGCCGCCGTCCTGGCGGGCGGGGCCGCGGCCCTGGCGGGCGGGGCCGCGATCCTCGCGATCCAGGGATCGCTGGGCGGGGCCATCTCCATGCTCGTCACCCAGGACCTGGCCTACGTCGGCGTGTTCGACAGCCAGGGGGTGGGAGGGGCGCTCGGCACCATCGCCCTCGCGCTCCGGGTGGGGGCGCCGATCGCGATCGGCGGGCTCGTCGCCGTCCACTTCGCGCGGCGGGGGCGGACCGGGCCCATGGTCGCCGGCTGGTGGCTGGGGTGGGACGCGGCGGCCGCGATGGTCAGCAGTCGGGGCTTTCCTCACTACGCCCAGCAGGCCGAGCCCGCGCTGGCGCTGACCGCGGCGCTGGCCGTGGTGGGGCTGTGGACATGTATCCCGTCCGGTGCCGTCCGGCGGGCATCGCGGGGCCGTGTCCTTCCCGGCGCTGCCCGGCACGCGGCCGCTGCGGCCGGGACCGCGCTGCTGGTCGTGGCCGCCACGGTCGGGCTCGCGTGGCTGCCCGGGGCGGAGCGGGCACTCCTCGCGGGGCGGCCGATCCCCGGCGTGCTCGTGGACGGCATCTCGGCACCACAGGTCCCGACGTACTACGTGGACGGGTACGCGGCCCTGTTCGACAGCGGAGCCCGCGATCGGTTCGCCGACCTCTTCCCGGTCAACCTCGACGTGCAGGCCGCGGCCGTGGCGGCCCTCGAGGCCGACTCGGCACCGGGCGACACCGTCTTCGTCTGGGGCTCGATCCCCTGGGCCTATGTCCTGAGCGGCCGGATGCCCGCCGGCCGGTACGTGTCGCTGAACACCGCCTACTGGGTCGACCCGCGCGCGCCATCGGTGCTCCGGGCCGAGCTGACCGATCACCCTCCGCAGGCCGTCGTGTCGGTCGACCCGCCGCCGGGGTGGCTGCTGGGCGAGCTGGCGCGCAGCCACTACGAGCTGCTGTCCGGCGCGGCCGACGGCGAGAACGTCTGGCTCCTGCCCGGGCGCGCGGCCCGACGCCACGCTGGTATCGTCCCTGCATGACACTCGACGTGCGCTGGCTCGGGCGCGTGCCCTACCGGGAGGCATGGGACCTCCAGCACGCCCTGGTCGCCGACCGCGCCGCGGGACGCATCCCGGACACGCTCCTGCTGCTGGAGCATCCCCGGGTCCTGACCCTCGGGCGGCACGCCACCGAGGAGCACGTGATCGTCCCGGCCGAGTACCTCGCATCGATCGGCGTCGAGGTGATCCGGGTCGAGCGCGGCGGCGAGGTCACCTACCACGGCCCCGGACAACTGGTGGCGTATCCCATCGTGAAGCTGGGGGAGCGTGGCCTGCTGATCCAGCCCTTCGTGCGCCTGCTCGAGAGCGCCATGATCGGGACGGCGGCAACGTACGGGGTGACGGCCGAGCGCCGGGAGGGCTTCCCCGGCGCCTGGTGCGACCCCGGATCTCCCCTCCCGCGCAAGCTCGGCGCGCTGGGGGTCCGGATCGAGCAGGACATCAGCTACCACGGCATCGCCCTCAACGTCACCACCGACCTCGACGACTTCGGCCTCATCAACCCCTGCGGCCTCCAGTCGATCGGGGTGACGTCGATCGCGCGCGAGGCAGGCTGGCCGCCCGGCCGCAGCCTCCCGTCCACCGCGTCGGTGGAGGAGGCGGGGCACCGGTTCGCCCTCAGCTTCGGACGCCTGCTGGGCGAGCCGGCGCTCGCCCCGGCGACGACCCCGGCGACGACCCCTGCGTCGACCACGGCCGGGACGGGCTGAGCCATGGCCGGCGGGATCTTCGAGCTGCGCAGGGACGCCATCACCGGGTGGTGGGTCGCCGTGGTGGTGGACCGGGCGTACGAGGCCGGCCGGTTCGCCCGGCGGGCACAGCCCCTCGTCGGCTCGCAGTGCCAGAACTGCACGGTTCCGAGCATGACGGCGCCGTGGATCCGCACGCTCCGACCACACGCCTTCCGCGTGGCGGGCGACGAGCGCGGTGGCGGCCGCGAGGTCCCGGATCGGGGCCGCGCCCAGGGCGAACGATCATCGCGCGAGGGCGACCTGCAGCCGGGACTGGGCCTGGTGGCCGACGTCGGCGCCTGGCTGACCATCGCGGCGCCGTACGGGCATCACGGGACGCTGGCCGCGGAGCCGCCGCAGGTCGTGATCCGCATGCTCGAGCTGGCACGGCGGTCGATCGTCGACGCGCGGACGCGCGGCGGCACCGAGTACGTCCAGGTGGTGGAGAACCACGGCCGCGACGCCGGAGCGCTCACCAACCACCTCTGCCTCGACCTCTACGACCTGCCCCAGATCCCGCATCGCGTGGGCGAGGAGCTGGGGGGTTCCGCCCGGTACGTGATCCGCGAGGGCGTCTGCCCGTACTGCCGGCTCGTCCGCGAGGAGACGGCCTCGCGCGAGCGGCTCGTCTTCGAGGATGCCGCGAGCGTGGCGTTCGCGCCGTACGCGTCGCGCTCGCCGTTCGAGCTGTGGGTGGTGCCCCGCGAGCACCAGGCCGACTTCGGGCTCGCCTCGGACACGCAGCTCACCAGCGCGGCGGAGACCCTGCAGAAGGTGCTCCGGCTGCTCGACGCGCTCGACGGCCCGCCGTACAACCTGGTCCTCCACACCTCGCCGCTGCACCAGCGGGTGGACGAGACGTACCACTGGCACTGGGAGATCCACCCGCGGCTGCGGGAGATCGGCGGGCTGGAGCTCGGGACCGGCCTGCCGGTGAACCCGGTGAGCCCCGAGCAGGCGGTGAGCGAGCTGCGGGCACGCGCCGGGCTGGACCGCGCGGAGTGGCCGGAATGAGGGCGCCGCCCGCCCGCGTGCGATCCGGCAGGTCGCCCATCCGACCCGGCTGGTCGCCCATCCGACCCGGCAGGTCGCCGATGCGACCCGGTCCGCCGCGCGGGCGGCCGTCACAGCCGGCGCTCGTCGACCGTCACATGGCCGCAGGGCGCGATCGAGTCGCGCCCCCAGGCACGGACGCAGCGACCCGGTTGTCGCGGCGCACGGCGTGCCGGGAGTCGCGTCAGAGGCTCGGGTGGCATCGATCGAGCTGTCGCTCCCGCGGTGGAGGACCGCGGTGAGCGCCGGGCGAACGTCGGACCAGGCGTTCATCGAGGGGCTGTTCGCGCAGCACCAGGGCGAGATCTTCGGGTTCCTCGCCCGCATGGTGCGCGACGACGACCTGGCGGCGGACCTCACGCAGGAGACGTTCGTCAAGGCGTTCCGCGCCCTGGACACGCTGGAGTCGCCCGACCGCGCCCGGGCATGGCTCTTCCAGATCGCCAGCCGCACCGCGCTGGACGAGCTGCGCCGACGCCGGCTCGTGCGGTTCGTCCCCTGGTCCGGCGAATCCCGCGGGACCGCCCCGTCCGCGGAGGAGACCGCCCTCCGCGCCCAGCTGTCGGGTGACATGGCGCGCGCGCTCGCCCGCATCCCGGACCGGCAGCGGGGCGCCCTCATCCTGGCCGAGATCTACGAGCTGTCCGGGACCGAGCTGGCGGCCGTGCTGGGCGTCAGCCATGCGGCCGCGCGGGCGCTGCTCACGCGCGCCCGAGAGTCGCTCCGAGCGGCCCTCGCCGAGGAGCGCGCCACGTCCGGCGGCCGGCCGGCCCTGGCGGCCGACGGGGCGTCGCCGCGCGCGGAGGGCGCCACGCTGAGCCAGCCCCGTCGCTCGGAGGAGCGGCGATGAGCCCGTTCGGCGGGCGCCGCCTCTCCTGCGATCGGGCGCGCTCCTGGCTGGCCGAGCGGGTGGACGGCCCCCTCGATCCACGCCGCGAGGCCGCGCTCGAGGCGCACCTGGCCGGCTGCGCGGACTGCCGGGAGGCGGACACCGAGTACCACGCCAACCGCGCGGCGCTCCGCCAGCTGCCGCCGCCGCTGCCGCCGCGGGATCTCCCCGCGCGCACGCTGGCGGCCCTCGAGGTCGAGGCCCGGCGGGTGCGGCCGCCGAGGGCCGCACCGGTCACGCAGCTCCGGAGCGCGCGGCGCAGCGGCGGCATGGCGTTCGGCTCCCTGGTGACCGTGGCGCTTGTCGCGGTGGTCGGCGCGCTGCTGATCGGCCCGGCGGTGCAGATCCCGGGGCCGGGCGTGGGTGCCACGCCGTTCGCCATCGCCCCGGTCGACCTCGCCTTCGTGGGCGTCCAGGGCGACGTGGTCCGCCTCTACCGGGCCCGCCTGGACCAGGCCTGCCCGGCCGACAGCATCTCCTGCGCGGAGTTCGGCCCGCAGGCGGACCAGCTGGTCGACCTGCCGAGGACCACGGCGGTCAGCGGCCTGGCGTTCGACCCCGCCGGTCGCCACGCGGCCATCGCCGCCACCTCCGGCATCGGGACGGTCACGACCTACTACGTCGTCGACCTCGGCTCGAACGGTCCCCTGGCGGGCGCCGGGGGCACGGCGACGACCGCGGGAAGCCCGGCGATCGTCTCCGGCGCATCGGCGGCGACCTCCCCTGCCACCACCCCGCGTCCATCGACCCGGACCTTCACGCGCTCGCCGGAC
>JAJYDP010000130.1 GCA_021777365.1 Chloroflexota bacterium
CGGGAGCAGTACTCATTGGCACCGGGCTGGCGGCTGCCCACGCAGTAGATGTAGGCGACGGTCCGGACCGGCCGGCCGTGGTAGGACAGCGACCCGTTGGAGCCGTCCACCAGCGCCTTGAACTCGGGAAGCGTCACCACGCCATCGATGCCGTACCCGAACTCGCCGGCCTCCGGCTGGTAGGTGTCGAACCCGGTCGCCACCACGATCGAGCCGACCTCGACGTGGATCAGCTCGGGGAGGTCCCGGTTGATCCGGATGGCGGCGACGTAGTTGCCGAAGCTTCCTGACTTTGCCATCAGCTCGGCGTTGGTGAAGACCGTGATGTTGGAACGCTTCCTGACCTCGTCGACCAGGCTCGCGATGAGCTCCCGCCCATTCCGCTCGTGCGGGTAGATGTTGCCGAAGCGCCCGACCCACCCGCCGAGCTCCTGCTCGCGCTCGACCAGAAATACCTCGAGCCCGACATCGGCGAGCCCGATGGCGGCCCGGAGGCCGGCGATCCCCGCGCCGATGACCATCGCCTTCTGGGTGGTCTCCACGACCAGCGGCTCGAGCGGCTCGCTCAGGCGCGTCCGCGCGATCCCCGCCTTGACCAGGCTGATGGCCTTGTGCGTGGCCCCGCCGGGGTTGTCGGTGTGGGCCCAGGAGTCCTGCTCCCGGATGTTGACCTGGGTGTAGGTGTACGGATTGATGCCGGCCCGCCTGGCCACCCCGCGGAACGTCAGGGTGTGCAGCTTGGGCGAGCACGAGGCGACCACCAGGCCGTCGAGGTGCTGCGTCTCGATGTCCTGGACCATCTCCTCCTGCGTGGCATCGGCGCAGGCGAAGATGGTGTTCTTGGCCACCACCACGCCGGGGTCGTCCTTCACGGCCGCCACGACGCGCTCCACGTCCACGTAGTCGGAGATGTTGCCTCCGCAGTGGCAGATGTAGACGCCGATCCGCCGCTCGCTCATGCCGGCACCTTCGTCTTCGCCTGCGTCCGTTCCAGGTGAGCCGCCACCTGCGCAGCGGCTGCGCCGGCGTGCATGATCGAGTCGACGATGTCCTTCGCGCCGGACGCAGCGCCGGCCACGAAGACCCCCGGGATGCTGGTCTGGCCGGGATTCAGGTCCTCGTCGGGCTCCGCGACGTAGTAGTACTCGTCGTGGGCCAGCTCCTCACCGACGAACAGTCGCTCCGTGTCCCGGTTCGGCTGGACGCCGACGGCGAGCACCACGAGGTCGTACTCGGCATCCACCAGGGTGCCGCCGTGCTCGATGTCCTCGTAGCGCAGGACCAGGTTGCCGTTCTCCTTCTCGGCGATCTTGGCCACGCGACCCTTGACGTAGGTGGCACCCATCGACCTGGCCTGCTCGTAGAACTCCTCGTAGCGCTTGCCCGGCGCCCGGATGTCCATGTAATGGACCGTGACGTCGGCCAGCGGCAGGGCGCCCATGATCAGCTGGTTCTGCTTGATGGAGTACATGCAGCAGAACTTGGAGCAGAGCGGGTTGCCGACGGTCTCGTCGCGCGAGCCCGTGCAGAGGACGTACGCGATCCGCTCGGGCACCTTGCCGTCGCCCGGCCGCAGGATGGTGTTGAAGGGACGCGTCGGGGCCAGCAGGCGGTCCATCTGCATCCCGGTGATGACGTTCTTGTACGTGCCGAAGCCGTACTGCGGCTTGAGGTCCGCGTTGAACAGCTTGAACCCCGTGGAGACGACCACGGCGCCGACCTCGACGTCGAGCTTCGTGTCCCGCGCGTGGAGGTCGATGCAGCCATCCACCGGGCAGGCGGCCACGCACTCGCCGCACTCGGAGCAGACGGCGCAGTCCAGGCATCGGCCGGCGGCGGCGCGGGCCTGCACCTCGGTCAGTGGCGCCTCGACCTCCGAGAAGTCGTTGGGAGCCGCGCTCAGCGTCGTTCCGTTCGGCAGCGGCGCGCGGAGCGCGTACGCCTTCTGGCGAGCGAGGACCTGCTGCTTGTCCACCACGGGCAGCCGGTCGTCGAAGCCGCTCAGGGCTCCGCCCGTCAGCCAGCGGTCGATCATGTGCGCCGCCCGGCGACCCTCGCCGACCGCGCGCGTGATGTCGGTCGCGCCGTGTACCACGTCTCCGGCGGCGAAGATGTACGGCACCTCCGTCTGGCGGGAGACCGGGTCGGCCTTGAGCGTGCCGTTCGGGTTGGCCGCGACGTGGCTCGCGAATGCGCCCGTGTCCGGGCTCATGCCGATGGCGCCGATCACGACCTCGCAGGGCAGCACGGTCTCGCTACCCGGGATCGGCTCGGGACGGCGGCGGCCCGAGCCATCCGGCTCGCCGAGCGCCATGCGCTGGCAGCGCAGGCCGCTCACCGCGCCGCTGGCGTCGCCCAGGATCTCGGCCGGGGCGACCTGGAAGCTGAAGGCCACGCCCTCCCGCTCGGCGTCGTCGGCCTCCACGTGGTGGGCCGGGAGCTCCTCGCGGCCGCGCCGGTAGGCCACCGTCACGGACGTGGCACCGAGCCGGCGAGCCGTTCGCGCGGCGTCCATCGCGACGTTGCCGCCGCCGATGACCACGACGCGCTTGCCGGTCAGGTCCATGGGCTGGTCGAGCTTGACCTTGCGCAGGAAGTCCGTGGCGGCGAGGACACCGAGGCGGTCCTCGCCGGGGACGCCGATGCCCGTCGAGCGCGGCGTGCCGGTCGCAACGAGGACGGCGTCGAAGCCATCCTCCCTGAGGGCGGCCAGGTCCCGGACCGGCGTGTTCGTGACGATCTCGACGCCGATCGCCCGGACATTGTCGATGTCGCGCTCGACCACCTGGACCGGCAGCCGGTAGGACGGGATCGCCAGGCGAAGGAACCCGCCCGGTTCGGGGGCCGCCTCGAAGATCTTGACGGCGTAGCCCTTGCGGGCGAGCTGCCAGGCGGCGGTGAGGCCGGCGGGGCCGGAGCCCACGATCGCGACCTTCCTGCCGTTCGGGTCGGCCACCTCGATGCCCGGGCCGTCGGCCGTCTCGTCATGGTGGTCGGCGGCGAAGCGCTTCAGGAGGCGGATGGGGAGCGTCCCCTCGAGCGAGCCGCGCGTGCACTCGCTCTCGCACGGCGCGTAGCAGGCCCGGCCGAGCGTGCCGACGAGCGGCGTCGCCTCGAGCACAAGCCGGTAGGCCTTCTCGTATTCGCCGCTGCGGATCAGCGACACGTAGCCATGGGCCTGGATGCCGGCGGGACAGGCGTACGAGCACGGCGAGCTGCCACCGCGGTCGATCACGGCCTTCTTGGGCACCGCCTGGGGGAACGCGATGTAGGCGGCACGCCGGGCCACGAGGTCGGAATTGAACTGGTCCGGCACCGCAACCGTGCAGGCGGTCTCGCACTTCGAGCAGCCCGTGCAGGTGTTCTCGTCGACGAAGCGCGCCTTCCTGGTGACCGTCGCCTGGAAGCGTCCGTCGCCGTTGCGGCGGATCCCGTCGACCTGGCTGTAGGTCATCGCGGTGATGTTCGGGTGATGGATGGTGGCGGCCATCTTGGGCGTCGAGATGCAGCTGGCGCAGTCGAGTGTCGGGAAGACCTTGCTGAGCAGGATCATCCGCCCGCCCACGCTGGCTTCCTTCTCGACCAGCAGGACCTTGTAGCCCATGTCGCCGAGCTTGAGGGCGGACTCCATCCCTCCGATGCCGCTGCCGACGACCAGGACGTCGTAGTCCATGCTCACTTCGCTCCCGCCGTCCGGAGCCCGGCGAGCACCGCCGAGAACTGCTGGACGTGCCTGGTGAAGGGCTCCGCGCACACCGAGCAGATGGCGGCCATCTTCACCCGCTGGGGATCGTGGCCGTGCTGCTGCAGCAGCGCCTGCGCTTCGCCCACGATCCGGGACGCCCGCTTGCTGCAGTCGGGCAGGTAGGCGCACTCGTCGCCGTCTGACGCGATGAAGACCCCGTCGAACCCCTGGTCGATGGCGTGCGCGATCCAGGCGGGCTTGATCCCGCTCGTGCAGGGCATGCTGATGACCTCGACGCCCGGCGAGTAGTGCATGTGCTGGCTCCCGGCCAGGTCGATGCCGGGGTCCGAGATGTTGTTGGTGGAGAAGACCAGGATCCGCGGCACGGACCCGGACTGCTTCTCGTGCACTTCGGCGGCGGCGACCGCGCTCATGGGACGGTGCTCCTGCAGGGCGGCTTGGAGGCGGGGTGCGATGACTCGACACCCCGCCGTTCACTCGTGGGGGGTTACTTCGCGCGGCGCACGAAGACCCGGTCGTACCCCTGGGCGGTGAGGTGGCCCAGGAAGCCGTGCCCGACCTTGGCCGCCCATGCCCCGATGTCCGACTTCGTGACCGGGTCGCTCGACCAGATCTCGATGACGCTTCCGACGGGCACCGTGCCGATGCCCTTCTTGGCCTCGAGGAGGGGGCCCGGGCAGGCGGCGCCGCGGGCGTCGACCACCCTGGCCGCGGTGATGGTTTCGAGTTCGTTGTCGGCGAGTGCTGCGGGCATTGACGGATCCTCCTGTGACGCCTGGGCGTCTTCTCGGGTGGCTAGTAGACGAGTGCGTTGGTGGCGCTGGTGATCTCGGCGACGAACCGCCCGGCCGCCACGACCTCGGCGTTCTCGACGAACTGGGTTGCCGGATCGATTTCCCGCGCATTGACGCACGGGCCGCAGACGAGCAGCTTCCCCCCGAGGTCGCGATAGTCGGCGAGCAGCCTGGCGAGCGGAGGGAAGCCCCGGGCCTCGACCCTGTCGGCCCTGCCGCGGACCGCCAGCTCGACGCCGGCACCCTGCAGGCCGATGACGACCTCGACGTCGGAGGCCATCGCGGCGACCGCCATGACGAAGGGGATCGTCGCGGGCTCGGCGTCGTCCGGTCCGTGCATCACCATGAACACGAGCTTCTCGGTGTCAGCCACGTGCCTTGCACCTTCCTTCACGGCTCGCCGGCGCGCGCCGGCACTGTCGCCGGTCCGCCAGGGCGGCCCTTCGGCCTCCCGGCCTTCTAGATGAAGAGCGGCGACCAGCCCTCGGACATGAGGCCGATCACGGTGGCCGCGCCGACCGGCTCGCCCATGCCCTCGATCAGGTCGTCCCGGGTGAGCCCGAACATGTCCATGGTCATCTGGCAGGGGATGAACTCGACGCCCATCGACTGGGCGATCTCGAGCAGCTCCTTGGGGCTGGCGTTGCGCTGCTGCTTGGCGAGCCGGCCCATCATCCAGGGCCCCATGCCCAGGAAGTTCATCTTGGAGAGCTTGCGGTGGCTGATCCCGGGACGCTGCATGAGCGCCAGCAGCCGCTGCATCCAGTTGTGGCCGGTGACCCGGCGGGAGTCCCGGACGAAGTTCTGAAGGCCCCAGAAGGTCACGAAGACCTTGCACTGCACGCCCATCGAGCCGGCGGTGGCGGCGAGCAGCAGGGTGGCCCAGACCTTCTCGAGCTCGCCGCTGTAGTTGATGAGCAGGATGTCGTGGTGCGCCACCGCGCCGGTCTCGGCGGGGGCCGCGGCGGGTGCCGGCGCGGTGGCCTCGCCGGGGGCCTCGAGGGTGAGGGTCATGGCCGTAGAGCCTCCTACTTCTTCTGGAGCACGAAGCGATAGACGCCACCCTCGGCGCCCGACTCGAGGAGCGGGTTGCCGGTGGTCTTCGACCAGGCCTCGAGGTCCCTGGTGGATCCCGGGTCGGTGGCGAGGACCTCGAGGAGCTGCCCGCTCGCGAGCGGCTTCATGGCCTGCGCGGTCTTCACGATCGGCATGGGGCAGGAGAGGCCCCGCGCATCGACGTGGGTGGCGATCTCGAGGGTGGTCATGGTCCCTTCCTTTCGGGGCACCCGGCGGTCAGCGCAGGGGGCGGGTCCGGTATGTCGCTGGCTACACTGGTGGACGGGCCGGTCCGGCCCTGGCCGCACGGTTCGTGTTCCATCTGGAGCGTGGCGTGGTCGACGCCGACCCGGCGCAGCGCGGTCGTGGCGGCCGGGAGCACGTCGCAGGCGTCGGCCGTGGGCTGCAGCTCGAGGTGCGCCGTCACGAGCGGCAGATCCTCGGCGAGCGCCCAGACGTGCAGGTCGTGGATCCCGGCGGCGCCGGGTACCGAGCGCAGGGCCGCGCTGGCAACCGCGAGCGACGGCTGCGCCGGGACGCCCTCGGCGAGGATGTGGACCACATCGCCCAGCAGCCGCAGACCGGCGATCCCGAGGAGCACCCCGATCGCCAGGCTCGCAACCGCATCGAAGACCGGCGGCCCGCCGGCCAGGATCACGAGGGAGGCGGCGATGACGGCGGAGGAACCTGCGGCATCGCCGGCGAGGTGCAGCACCAGCACGCGCGTCGCGCTTGTCCGCCGCTCGATGCCGTGCACCAGCAGCGCGGACGTGGAGTTGGTGACCAGGGCGAGTACCGCAACGCCGAGGACACCGGCCGCCTCCACCGGGGTCGGCGCGAGCAGCCGGCCCACGCTCTCGGCGAGGACCGCAGCGCTCGCGGCCACCAGCAGCGCACCGTTGACCAGGGCCCCGATGGATTCCATGCGGTGGAAGCCGTAGCTGTGGGCGGCGTCCGGCTCCCGGGTGGCGAGCCGGGCCGCCGTGAACCCCACGACGAGTGCCGCGACGTCGACCGCCACGTGGGTCGCGTCGCTCAGCAACGCCAGGCTCCCCGTCAGCAGGCCGCCCACGATCTCCAGGACGAGGACGCCCAACGCGAGCAGCAAGGCCACC
Organism: Chloroflexota bacterium; assembly: GCA_021777365.1. The sequence continues at coordinate 6,672 of JAJYDP010000130.1, forward strand.
AGCAGCCTCGGCGACGGGGCGGCGCGTGCGACAGCCTGAGCATGCAGCGTGGGGCTCGCGACAGACGAGATCGGGGATGTGGCGCTCATTGGGGCCGGGATCACGAACCTGCTCCCGTCGACCTGCGCCCGAGGTCAGCCGTGCGTGTCACCCTTGTCCGAAGGACCACCTGGGCATCTGGCTGGTTACGCTGCACGATCGACGGCTGGTCCGGCATCTCTTCTGCAGTTCCCGGTGGGTGGCATACGGAGGCGGGGAAGCGTGGGGCGCGATGCCTTTGCCTCCCCGCCGGTTCGTTCGTCGTGACGACGGCCCTGGATCGCCACCGGGCAGGCCCGGCGGTGCCCACGCCATGAACATCTCAGGCGCAACTGTGACAAGTTCAACTGAGGCGCGCCCGGGTCCGGCGGCCTGTTCTGGCAGAGCCGGATGGCCCGGGAGGCTTGCCGATCAGCCGCCGATGACCGTCATAGCCTCCCGGATGGCGTCGGAGGACGCCTCTGACCGCAGCTGGCTGTATTGATCGTCACGATCCCGCCACATCGAGACGATGACGGACACCAGCTCGTCATCCGTGGCCCCCGCCCGGAGCAGACCCCGCAGATCGGTGCCGGACGCGCCGAACAGGCATGTGAACAGCCTGCCATCGGCGGTGAGCCGGGCGCGTGAGCAGTCGGCGCAGAACGGCCTGGTGACCGAGGCGACCACCCCGAGCTCGCCCGCTCCGTCGACGTAGCGGAAGCGCTCCGCCACCTCGCCGGCCGCGCGCGGAAGCACGGGCCGGATCGGCAGCTCGGCGTCCACGCGGGCGAGGATCTCCGCCGCGCCCACGACGTCCTCCCGATGCCAGCCGTTGGCCGGCCCGACGTCCATGTACTCGATGAACCGGAGGTGGAGGCCATGCTCGCGCGCAAAGCGCGCCATGGGCAGGATCTGCCCCTCGTTCACGCCGCGCAGGACCACCATGTTGAGCTTGATGGGGGCGAAGCCGGCGGCGATGGCGGCATCGATCCCGGCGAGCACGACGGACACCGGGTAGTCAACCCCGGCGAGGCGCCGGAACGTCTCCTCGTCGAGCGCGTCCAGGCTCACCGTGACTCTCCGGAGGCCGGCCTGCCGGAGCCGTGCGGCCTGGGCGGCGAGGAGGAACCCGTTGGTGGTCAGCCCCAGGTCCTCCAGTCCCGGGAGCGAGGCCAGTCGACCGACCAGGTCGGCCAGGTGGCGCCGCAGCAGCGGCTCCCCGCCCGTGAGACGGATCTTTCGCACGCCCAGTCGCACGAAGAGCCGGGCGACCCGCTCGGTCTCCTCGAACGAGAGGATCTCGTCCTGCGGACGGAAGCGCACGGGTGACGCGAGAGGGACGCAGTACCCGCACCGGAAGTTGCATCGGTCGGTCACCGAGACGCGGAGGTCGCGCAGCGGCCGGTCCAGCCGATCGGCGAGCGGCTTGACGGGCGGAGCTACGCCAGGCGTGCGGGGATCCGCCGTGGTCTTCGTCAAGCTCGCCCTTCCAACCCGCGCGAGCCACGTGCTCGACCCGCGGGGCTTCGGCGCGTCCCTCACGCGCCGGTCTGCTGCTCCAGGTGCGCCACCAACATCTGCAGCGCTGCCGCCCGCTCGTCGGCCGGACGCGCCGCCAGGACCAGGCCGACCAGGTACGCGGAGATGGGGGCCGAGATTCGCTCGCTGGCGTGGGCCGCCACACGGGCCAGGTCGAGGATCGCAGTCTGCTCGGCCGCGCTGGGCGGGGCGCTCGCCGCCGGCAGCTCGCGCATCACGAGCTCGAGCCAGGCTCCGAGGGACAGGGGGTGTTCAGCCTGCGGGGTCATCGGGTCGCGCCTCCGTCGTTCGCGTCGTCGGCCGCCTCGAGCACCTCGCGCGCCCAACCGTAGGCCGCCGCCGTGGCGGGGAACCCGGCGGTGGGCACGGCCAGGACAACGGCATGCAGCAGGGCCTCGGCGCTCATCCCCTCCTCCAGCCCGCGCCGGACGTGGGAGCGCACCGCCCCCTCGGACGACAACCCGATCGCGATCCCCAGCTTGACCAGCCGTTGCTCGGGCAGGGTGAGCGGGCCGGCCGCGTGGCAGGCCTCAGCCAGCGCATCGTAGGCGCCGGCGACGTCTGGGTACGAGGCTCGCAGCGCCAGGTACACGCCCGGGAGGTAGCCGCCTGCGTGCTGGTCGTTCATGGATCCCTCCAGGAGTGAGCGGGAGCGATCGCCCGGCCGTCGCGTGGCATGGTAGCCGTCCGGACCGCCGATTGCGGTGGCAGTCCGCATGCTGGACGTCCGGTTTGTCGCCAAACGGCAGGCGACGGGCGTGCCGGATGACCCCTGACCCACCATCGGAGGTTGACCAGCATGGCAGACGGTGCGGTAGCTCACCGTTAGTCCAGACGGCGAGCCTGGCCCGGGGATTGCGCCCCGCGGGCACCTGATGCGCTTCGTGGTCACGCTACGGGAGGGAGCAGGGACTCATGCCGAACCTGGAATCTCAGGGAGGCGGGGCCACCGGCACGGCCGAACCGGCAGCCGAGCCCGCCGACGCGACGGCCCTGGAACGACGCGACTTCCTGACCAAAGCTGCAGCCGTCCTGGCGGCCGGTGCTGTCCTCCCATGGGGCGGGCTCGAGACGACGGTGCTCGCGCCGAGCAGGGAGAAGACCACGAAACGCCGCACCGCCCAGCGCGCCGCGCCAGCCCCCGCGTTCGACGTCAGCCCACAGGCGGACGAGGACATCCTGGTCCGCATGCAGCGCGACCTGGTCCGTGCCCTCCAGAAGCCGATCGACCAGCGCCGTTGGGGCATGGTCATCGACACGCGCAAGTGCGTGGCCTGCATGTCGTGCACCGTCGCGTGTGTGATGGAGAACAAGCTGCCGCCCGGCGTCGTGTATCGACCCGTGATCGACACCGAGATCGGCACCTACCCCAACGTGACCCGGCAGTTCCTGCCGCGTCCATGCATGCAGTGCGACAACCCGCCGTGCGTGTCGGTCTGCCCGGTCGACGCCACCTGGAAGCGCCCTGACGGGATCATCGAGATCGATTACGACGCCTGCATCGGGTGTCGCTACTGCATCACCGCCTGTCCGTACCAGGCCCGCACGTTCGACTTCGGCGAGGACTGGACGGACAACGCTGCGACGGGCGCTCCCGCCGCCCTCGTGCTCGCGGGCGCGTCGCAGTACCAGAGGGAGCCGAGTTTCGAGTACAGCGAAAGCTGGAGCCGCGCCAGCGGACCCATCCCGACCAGCCCGGTGGGCAACGCGCGCAAGTGCCATTTCTGCGTCCACCGGCTGGTGGACGGCCTCCTGCCCATGTGCGTGACCACCTGCATCGGCCGCGCCACGATCTTCGGGGATCTGAACGATCCGGACTCGCTGGTATCCGAACTCGCCGCGTCCGCGAATGCGGTCAGGCTCAAGGAAGACCTCGGCACCGAGCCGAAGGTCTTCTACCTGCTGTGAAGGGCGGTCCGACGATGAGCGTTGCGGCACAGCTTGACAGCGAGGGAACCAGGGGCACGGGTGGACGCACGGCGGGCAATCGCTCCGCATGGCTGTACGTGTTCGCAGTCGCGTGGCTC
>JAJYDP010000131.1 GCA_021777365.1 Chloroflexota bacterium
GGGCACCTCGACCGGGTGGCGAAGATCTTCGCCGGCCTCGACGGCGTGCCGGGCCTGTTGCTGGCCGGCGCGCCGTACCGCGGGGTCGGCATCCCGGACTGCGTCGCGCAGGGCCAGGCGGCGGCCCGAGCGGCGGGCGACCTGGTGGGGGGAACGCGCGGCTGAGCCGCCCGCTACCCACCTGGTCCAGGGCACGCGCATGGCCGCGGCGAGGACCCGGTCACGCTCGTCTACGCCACCGCGATGGCGGCGCAGGAGGCGACCATCACCGTGCGCCACGAGACCACCGACGACGCGCGGGCGGCAGTCGAGCAACAGCTCATGATCCTGCGCACGGCGGTCACTCTCGCCCAGTCCCCTACCCTCTCGCCCTCGGCGCCGGCCTCCGAGCTGCCCCTGGGGATCCCGGCCTCGTACCGGCTGGACCTGCGCACGTACGACCCGCTGTCGACCGCGGCCCGGCTGCACCTGCCGATGTTCTTCTCGCAGGGTGGGCGCGACGGCCAGGTACCGCCGAGCGAGCTCCAGGGGTAGGAGCGCGCGCTGGCGGGCCGTCCCGACGTCACGTTCCGGGTCTACCCGGCTCTCGACCACCTGCTGCTCGACGGCAGCGGACCCGCCACGCCCGCGGAGTACACGGTGCCGCGTCACGTCGACGCGTAGCTGGTGGCCGATCTCGCGGCCTGGATCCTGAGGCACCGAGCACCGCCCCGCCGCGGGCGACCAGGTGCCAGCCGTGGCGCGTCTCATCGCGGAAGCGGCCCGCGTGGTTGCCACGCTGAGCGACAGGTCGCGTCCCGCGGGCCGGCGGCACCGCTGGCTGGAGCCGTTCCTCCTGCTGCTGATCGCGGGCGGCACCAGTCATGGCTACGGCCTCGTGGGCCGCCTCAACGCGCTGGGCGTAGCACCCGGGACGGTCGACGTTGGCGAGCTGTACCGCCCGCTGCGAGATCTCGAGCTGGCCGGCCTCGTGCGGTCGGCGTGGACGAGCCCCGGTACGGGGGCCCGCCGGCGTGAGTACGCACTGACCGACGTTGGCACGGCGCGCCTCGGCGAATGGGCTGCGGTGATGCGCGAGCGAGCGCGCCTGGTGGGCGAGTTTCTCTCCGAGTACGAGCGGTCAGGGCAAGGCGCCGGTGCTCCGGCGCCATCGGGCAAGGAGGCCTGACGATGGGCTGCCATCACGGATATGGGTATCACCGACACGGCTGCTGGGGACCCGGCGAGTGCCACGGCGAGGGATGGGGCTGGGAAGGCGCCAGCGGGCCCGCGTACGGTCCCGCGTATGCCACCGGCTACGGCCGGGGACCCGGCTACGGGTACCGAGGGCGCGTGGCCGGCCGCTACGGGGCCGCGTCCCGGAGTGCCGGACCGCCCAGCTCGAGGCGTACCTGGCCAACCTGCGGGATGAGGTTCGCGCCGTCGAGGCCGATCTGGCCGAGATGGCCGGCGCCAAACCCGAGGGCACTCGGCACCGCAGGTCTGAATCGAAGCGCGATCTGACCGTCCGCGGCACACTGCGGGACGACACCAACCTGAAGGAGATCGATCCATGGTGGTCTGTGTGCCGGTGACGAGAGATGGGCAGGTCGACCCGCGATGGGGGCGAGCCGCCCGGGTCGCCGTCGCCGACGTGGAGGACGGCGCCCTGTCGGGGTGGCGGGAGATCGACGTGGCGTGGGACGATCTCCACGACCAGAGTACCGAGGGCGGCCACCACGCCCGGGTGGCCCGCTTCCTCCGGGAGCAGGCGGTCGACACCGTCCTGGCGCAGCACATGGGCCCCGACATGCTGCACATGCTCGGGCGGATGGGGTTGACCGTGCGCCTCGGTGTCAGTGGAGATGCACGAGTGGCGGCCATGTCGGTCGGCGGGCTGGACGCCTGAAGGGTTGCGGCAACTTCACGCGCCACCGACACAGACCCCATTCCGGCCGCCGCGCAATCGGCCTACGCTTCAGCGAGTCGCTGGAGGGTGGTCGAGGCGGTGACGGTCGACCTGCCGCGTCGCCGGGCAGCAGCCCTGGCGAGCCGATCCTGGGTGATCCTCCCGGCGCTCATCGCGACCGCCTCGCGGGTCTTCTCGGCCGCCCTCGTGGAACTGGCCAACCTGCTGAGCCATCGCCATCGCCTGAACCCGTTTGCGACCTGGGACGCCGGCTGGTATCTGCAGGTGGCGCAGCACGGGTACCACGCCGCGCCGGTCACCCTCAGCGCGACCAACGCGCACTACGACTTCGCGTTCTTCCCCCTGTGGCCCATCGCCATCCGGCTCTCGACGTTAGGGGTGTTCCCCGCCGCGGCCAGCGCGGTACTGCTCGCCAACCTGCTGTTCATCGCGGCGGCGGTCCTGGTCTGGAAGGTCCTGTCGGAACGCTTCTCGCCCTCCCTCGCCACGGGCGCCCTCCTGCTGCTCGCCTTCAGCCCGCCCGCTTACGTCTTCTCGCTGGCCTACTCCGAGCCCCTCTTCCTCGTCCTGGCCGCAGGGTACTTCCTGAGCCGCACGCGGACCCTGGGGCGCGGGCTACTCGCCGCCCTCGGGATGGCCGCCCGCATCGCCGGGGCCGCCCTGGTCGCGTCCGCGGCCGTTGAGGCCCTCCTGACCAGTGGTCGCGCGCGACGCGCAGCGCTGCTGTCGGTGACCACCGGCGGCGCGGCCTTCGCCGCCTGGTGGCTCTTCATCGCGCTCCTCATGCACGATCCCCTGGGCTTCCTCCACGGGTCCCCGAGCTGGGGCCGCTCGAGCGGCCTGGTGCAGATCCTCGACCTGGTCCGCCACCGCGACCCGCGCCGGCTGGCCGCGCTCGCCTTCACCGCCCTCGCCCTGGTCGGCGCGCTCCTGGTGCTGCGCCGGGATCGGGAGCTGGGCGTCTACGCGCTGGTCGCCGTGGCCCTCGGGCTGCTGCCCGGCGGGCTGATCAGCTCGATGCCCCGCTACAGTCTGGTGGCCTTCCCGGCCTTTGCCGGCCTGGCCGATCGGCTGGGCCGGCGTGGCACGTTCGTGCTGGCGGGCGGGTTCGCGCTCGCCCAGTGGTTGTTCGTCAGCTGGTCCTTCGTGTATCCGCACGTGCAGCCGCCGTAGGGGGACCACCGTGCGCTGACGACCCAGGGCGGCGCCACACGTGGCGTTCCCGCCCTGCACAGGTGCCTTCGAGCCCTGGGGTGCTGTGGGGATGACCGTCCACGCCACAACCGCGATGTAACAAATGGCCCTGCCGTCGCAGAGTGTCGCGTGCCAAGGTGACGCTCACAACCGGGGCGGGGATGAGGCCAACAAAGTTCCACGATCTTCTCGCGGCGGCGAGGCTCGGCAGATGCCGACTGGTACGCACATGGATCAGCGCAGCTCCGTGACGGCAGGCCAGGACGTCTTGCGCTCCGGGTATCCGGTCACCCGCCGTGCACGGCCCTTGGGAGTCGTCGCTTTACTCGCACTGGTGCTGCTCACGGCGGCCTGCGGCGGCCAGCCCACCGCCCCGACGGCGGCACCGATCAGTCCGGCACGGTCCCCGGCAGGGGGGCCCGCCACAACCGTCACGCCCGCTGCATCGGTGCGGGCGCTGGCCTCGACGTCGCCGTCGACGCGCTCGGCGTCGCCTTCCGCTTCCGCGACCTCCCTGCAGCCGGTGGCCCTGCGGGCGCGCCGGACCATCGGCGGCCCCCGCCCGGACATCGCGGCCCTGATCACCCAGTACCAGTACGGCGAGGCCCCGGTCCCCCTGGAGCGAGGTGCGGCGCTGACCGACTGGCACCTGTCGCGGCCGAACCTGTACGCGGTGGCGGGCTGGGCCGGGCAGGTGAGCGTGCCGGCGGGTGGGCGGGTCGAGCTGCACCTGCGGGCGCTCGGATCGGGCGTGCGCCTCGACGTGTTCCGGGTGGGCGCCGGCGACGCGATCCACCTCGCCACGGTGGCCCGGGTGGCGGTGCGCTTCCAGCCCGCTGCCTACCCCACGTTGCCCGTGGGCCGGGTGGAGACGCACTGGCCGGTGAGCTACACCCTGGCGATCCCGACCACCTGGCGCAGCGGCTTCTATCTCGTGAAGGTCACCACGCTGCCGGCGGGCTACCAGGCCTACGTGCCGTTCGTGGTGACCACGACACAGCCCGCGCCGCTCCTCGTGGTGCTGCCCATGCTCAGCTACCAGGCCTACAACGGCTGGGGCGGCGCGGACCTGTATGACTGGTGGCAGGGGCCGTTCCCGCGCGCCGCCGAGGCGAGCTTCGATCGCCCCTACGAGCACGGCTACGGCGCGGGCATGCTCTTCCGGCTCGACTTCCCGCTCCTGGTCTGGCTGGAGGACGAGGGCTACGCGCCGGCCTACACCACCGATCTCGACGTGGCCCGCGACCCGTCGCTCGTGGCCGGCTCGCGGGTGGTGATCCTGAGCGGCCACCCCGAGTACTGGCTGCGCGCCGACCGCGACGCCTTCGATCAGGCCGAGGCGCGGGGCGTGAGCGTCCTGGGCATGGGCGCCAACATGGCCTACATGCAGGTGCGCCTCCTGCCCGACTCGGCCGGGGTGCCGGACCGCACGGTGGTCTGCTACAAGAGCCTGACCGGGGACCCCCTGGCGGCGAGCCACCCGGCCGAGGCGACCACGCGCTTCCAGGACGCCCCGATCCGCCGACCGCCCAGGGACCTGCTGGGCGAGGAGTACGGCGGCATCGTGCCGGGTCTGGCGCCCATGGTGCTGGGTCCTGACATCGCGCGCTTCGCGCCGAACACGGGCCTGCGCCCCGGGCAGCGGCTGCCGGGGCTCATCGGCGACGAGATCGACGTGGCCTCATCGCAGCCAGGCGCCCTGCTGCTCGCGAAGACCCCGGTCCACGCCCGCGGCTACACCCCGAACGACGCCGGCGCCAGCCTGTGGGTCACGCCCTCGGGGGCGCACGTCTTCGATGCCGGCACGTTCGACTGGTCCTGGGGCCTCGACCCCCGCTGGTCGGCGGCCCTGCCGGGCTTCCCCGCGCGGGCCTACGGCCTGCTCATGGCCGACATCCTGGCCTGGGCGGGAGCGTACCCGGTCGAGGGCTGAGCTGCCTCGGGGCTGCCCGGATGAACCCTCCGCGGGGCCGGGCAGCCGCGGGATGAAGCGTTGGTGCATCTCACAGCTCCACCGATTCATCCGCCCTTCATCCGCGACGCCGACCATAGATGCCAGCATGAATCGAACCAGGCGCCCATACGCCGAACCACGGGGCCGACCTCCACGGCCCGGCCGATCTCGCCCGAATCGGCGTCAGTTCTGGGTGCGCCGCGCGGGCGTGGTGATGGTGGTCTTCCTGCTGTGGCTGGCCTGGTCGATCGGTGGAGCGCTGATGGCGCCGGGTACCGACAGCACCGCCGCGCGGGTGGCCGAGTGGGCCCGGCACCACGAACTCGGCTGGGTGGTCAGCACTCTGGAGCAGGTCCAGTACCAGCTCGCTCCGCCCAGGGTTGGCGGAAGCCTCATCGGTGGCATCCCTATCGTCTCTCCCGATCAGCCAACGCCGAGCCAAAGCAGCGCCTCGAGCACCCGGCCGACGCTGTCCCCCTCGCTCCCACGGCCCACGCCATCCGCCTCTCCAGCGCGGCCGACGCCCAGCTACAGCGCCGGTCCCGCGCCGATTCCACCCCAGGTCCAACCGCCCCTACCATCCGAGGGCGTCTGGCAAACGCTGGTCAGCCTCCACGGCGAACCGGCGATCCGGGCCGCGTTCCTGCGTCCGGACCGGCTGCACACCAGCTACCTGGTCGGGGTGGCCTGGCTTGACCAGAAGCTGGTCAAGCTGGTCCTGCATCCCGGCTTCCAGGTGCCCGGCGGCTCGGGCTGGTCTCAACCCTTCTACGTGCCGGCATCGGAGCGAGAGAGCCTGCTCGCGACGTTCAACTCGGGCTTCACCATGGCCGACTCGAATGGCGGCTACTGGCAGGACGGCAAGACCGGTGCGCCGCTGCGCCAGGGCGCGGCGTCGATGGTGTTCTACAAGGATGGCCACGTCGACGTGGTCAAGTGGAACTCTGCGATGGCTGGCCCTGACGTGGCTGCCGTACGCCAGAACCTCGTCTTGCTGGTGGACCACGGCACGATCTCGCCCGAGGTGGACAGCGGGACCACGAAGGCCTGGGGGGTGACCATCGGCAACCACAACTACGTGTGGCGTACCGCCCTGGGAATCCGCGAGGACGGCTCACTGGTGTTCGTAGTTGGCGACTCGATGTCGGTGCGCACGCTGGCCAACATCGTCCATGACGCGGGAGCCGTGCGTGCCATGGAGCTCGACATCAACTATTCCTGGACAAACTTCATGACCTACACCCACCCAAGCAAGGGCACGGCGGTGCCGCATATGCTCACCAGGGACGCTCGGCCCAACCCCTACCGCTACCTCCACCCGTCGTCGCGGGATTTCGTTGCGGTCCTGGCTCGTTGATGAGCCCGCCAGATCCGCGCGCCTGGACCGCAATGGAGGTCGCCGCCCTCATCGGGATCCAGTCGCTGACGGCGTCGCCCGGGATGAGGCAGGGTGCGTTGATCCTGAGCCGTGTGGGTGAGCATGCGCTGGGCTGGACCGCGCTGGGTCTGGTGGGTGCGGTGCTCGACCCGCGGCAGCGCCGCCCCTGGCTGCGGGCCACCGCCACCGTGGTGGGCGCCCACGCGGTGAGTGTCGTGCTCAAGCGGGTGGTGCGTCGGCGCCGTCCCAGCGACCCGCGCATCCAGGTGCACATCGGCACGCCCAGCCACTGGAGTTTCCCGTCCTCCCACGCGACCTCGACCACGGCAGCAGCCGTGGCGTACTCCAAGCTGCTGGGACGGCGCTACCCGCTGTTCTCGATCCCGGTGATGCTGACCAGCCGGGTCATTCTGGGGGTGCACTACCCCAGCGATGTCCTGGCCGGGAGCATGATCGGCGCCGTGATGGGCCGCTGGGCCGGGGCCCGGACGGTGTCGCGGTCGTGATGCGGCTGCGGGTTCTGATCCGCGCGTGCCGCCCCGGTGAGTGGACGAAGAACATCCTGGTGCTCGCCGCACCCACCGCCGCCGGCATCGCCTTCCAACCGCAGGCGGTCCTGGAGATGGTCGTGGCGGTCATTGCCTTCACCCTGGCCTCGTCGGGAATCTACCTCGTCAACGACGCCGTCGACGTCGAGGCTGACCGGGCGCATGCGACCAAACGGCGTCGCCCGGTTGCGTCCGGCGTGTTGCCGGTGCGCACAGCCTGGACCGCTGCGTTCGTGCTCCTGCCCGGCGCTTTGGTCATCTCGGCACTGCTGACGTGGCAGTTGCTCGTGGTCGTGGCGATCTACGTGATCGTCCAGCTCTGGTACTGCCTGGGCATGAAGCACGAACCGGTCATCGAGCTCACCAGCGTCGCGTCCGGTTTTCTGCTTCGGGCGATCGCCGGAGGCGTGGCGACCCACGTTGCGCTGTCGCAGTGGTTCCTCGTCGTCGCCGGGTTCGGGTCGCTGTTCATGGCCGCCGGCAAGCGGTACGCCGAGATGCGTCTGGTCCAGGACACCGGGGCGGCCATCCGCCCGGTGCTGAGGCGTTACACCCCGTCCTATCTGCGGTTCGTGTGGACATTGTCGGCGGGGGTGCTGGTGACGTCCTACGCACTATGGGCGTTCACGATTCACCATGCCACGTCGAACGGGTGGAGCGCCGTGTCCATCGTCCCGTTCGTCGTGGCCCTGCTCAGGTATGCCGTGGACATCGACAGCGGTGCTGCGGGCGCACCGGAAGAGGTCCTTCTACACGACCGGTTGCTGATGCTGCTCGGTGGTATCTGGGCAGTCTGCTTCATGGGCTCCGTGTATCTGTAGCCGCCGCTCGGGCGTGTGGTCTTCAGACCGGCAGGCGCTTGAACACCGGACGGGGAAGGTGCCGTAGAACGGACATGACCCACCGCATCGCCGGGGGCGCCCACACCGTATGCCGTCCAGCCCGCAGGCCTGCCACGATGACGTCGGCGACCTGCTCGGGGACTTGCGACAGCGGCGCCGCGTCGAGCCCAGCGGTCATCTTGGTCCGAACGAAGCCGGGACGAACAACCAGGACCTGAACGCCGTCCGTCGCGAGCGCATCGCCCAGTCCGGTGTAGAAGGCGTCCATTCCGGCCTTGGTGGAGCCGTAGACGAAGTTGGATCTCCGGGGGCGTTCGCCGGCCACGGAGGACATGGCGATGATCGCGCCGTGCCCCTGTGCGCGCAGCCGCTCGGCGACCAGCACGCCGCAGCCCACCGCTGCCGTGTAGTTGACCTGCACCAGCTCCAGAGCCGCGTCGACGTCCTGCCACGCGCGCTCCTGGTCTCCGAGCAGACCGAACGCCAGCATGACGACATCGACGTCCCCTCCGGTTTCGAAAACGGAGGCGATGGCGCGCTGATACGACGCCCGGTCGGTGGCTTCGAAGTCCACCTCGGTGACCTGCATGCCGCGGGCTTCCAGGGCTGCCGCGGCGGCGGCGCGGCGTTCGCTGGGACGGGCGGCCAGCGTGACCTGAACGCGGCGGCGTTCCTCGGTCAGCTTCACGACCGTTGCCAGGGCGATGTCGGAGGTGCCGCCCAAGACGACGACCCGTTGCACGTTGCCGATTGCGTCCTTCACAGCCCCAGCCTCCTGGCCAGATCAGAAGTGAAGACCCCGTGGGGGTCCGTCGCCCGTCTGACATCGCGCCACTCACCCAGGCGAGGATACATTCGCGCGATCGCGGAGGCCGGCAGCCGGGAATCCTTGGCGAGGTACTCGCGGCCCCCAGCCGCAAGGACCTCCTCGTCCAGGCGGTCAAGCAGTCCGCCCAGGATGGCCGCGCCGATCGGCACATCCAGAGCCAGCGCCCAGCCGGGTGTTGGAAAGGACAGGTGGCCGGGGCTGGGCTGCCCGAACCGCTTGAGTACTGCCAGGAACGAGGCCTGCCCGGTGTCACTGAGCAGCTGGATGCACCGGCGGAGTGTGTCCTCGGCGCCGAACGGCACCACGAACTGGTACTGGAGGAAGCCCCTGGGGCCATAGATGCGGTTCCACTGCGCCACGGCGTCCAAGGGGTGGAAGAACCCCGCGATGCTCTGGATCTCGCCTCGGCGCTCTCGTGGGGCCTTGCGGTACCACGCTTCGTTGAAGGCGGCGACGCTCGCGCGGTTCAGCAGGCCGCTCGGAAAGACCGAGGGCGCGACCGCCAACTGCTTGGGCCGGAAGTCCAGGGCATGATCCCGCAACGTCCGGGGCAGCTGCTCGACGGTCGCCGACCAGCCTCGGGTCAGGACTGAGCGGCCCAAGGAGGAGCCACGGGCAAGGCAATCGATCCAGGCCACGGAGTACGTGTACCGGTGGTCGCCCTCGGCCATGCGCCCCAGCAGGTCGTCGAGGTCCGCGCACCGCTCCGTGTCCACCAGACAGTAGGCCGACTCGACCTTCTTCATCCTCAGGGTCGCCCGCAAGACCAGGCCGGTCAGCCCCATACCCCCGACGGTGGCCCAGAACAGCTCGGACTCCGGGGTGAGCCTGCGGATGATGCCATCGGCACAGAGCAGGTCCATGGCAACGACGTGGCGCCCGAAGCTGCCGTCCACGTGGTGGTTCTTCCCATGGATGTCGGCTGCAATCGCTCCGCCGACCGTCACGTGCCGAGTGCCCGGGGAGACCGGCACAAACAACCCCAAAGGCAGCAGGAGCCGCATCAGCTGGTCCAGGCTGACACCGGCTTCGACGCTCGCCAGCGCCGTGCCGGTGTCCACCGACAACACGCGGTTACGGGCGGTCATGTCCACCACGACTCCACCACCGTTCTGGGCGGCGTCGCCGTAGCTGCGGCCCAGCCCGCGAGCGAGAACCCCTCGCCGACCGGCTTCGGCGACCAGGCGGGCAAGCTCGGCGTCATCGCCTGCCGAATGGACCGTTGCGACGCTCGGGTTGGTCCTGCCCCAACCCGTCAGCGGACGGCGGCTATCCATGCATCCTCCTCGACGGCGCCCGACAGCGACGCCATTCCCATGCCCGACGCGGCCAGGGCGATCGCGCCCCCGAGGGCGGACGGGGCGACCGTCATCACGTGCGCCAGCACGGCCAGCGAGAACGCCGCCGATGCCGGCACGCCCAGCGCCGTCGCGGTGCCGGCCGCTGCCAGCTCGAACGTGCCCAGGTACCCGGGGGCGGAGGGCA
>JAJYDP010000132.1 GCA_021777365.1 Chloroflexota bacterium
GGAGCCGCCGCCCCGGCCGAACGAAGGCGCCCGTCATCGCCTCCATCGCGGCCGTCCCGCTGCCGGACAGCAGGACGACCCCCCACTCGCCTGTCACCCCGCCGGTCGCCAGAAGTTTCCTCCTGACCCGCTCGAAGAGTTGGCCATACTCGGGCTCGCGATGGCAGAGGTCCGGCCCGGCAACCGCCCGATGGATGCGGTCGGTGACGACTGCCGGTCCCGGGTTGAGGAGCACCCGCTCGCGGAGGCTCCGGCGGGATCCGTACCGCTCGGTATCGAGCCCTGCGAACTCCTCGGGCTCGACGATCGCGTCGGGCTGCGCCCGGAGCAGCGTCCTTCGCGCATCGGAATCGCGCGGCGCCAGGCCGACGATCGCGCCGGCCCCCGCGCGGGCGGCCGCGCGGAGCACCTCCCCGCTGGCACCGACGACGCCCAGCCTGCGCACGTCGTCCAGCCCGGCCTCGACGAGCGCGGCGAACAGGCCCACGGGCGCCCCGTCGAGCGGCCCGAACGCGATGGTGTCGGCGAAGGCGAGCTCGTCCGAGCGGCATCGGCGATCGTCGGATTGGACCAGCACGACCCGGGCGCCATCGAGGCGCGCAATGTCGAGACCGGGCAGCAGGGCCGCGAGCATCGGCTCCGGGAGGTCGCCACCCACGATCGTCCACGCATCGATGGCGCGCTGGGTCGCCCAGCGGGCGGCCGTCGCCGCCGAGTCCGCGTACGGCATCCTCCGGTCCTCCAGGCAACTGTGAACGCGACCCGAGCCGGCGCACGACCAGGCGGCGCGGAAGCCGCCGCGACCGCTCGATCGAGATCGCCGGGGGTGATCGTCCCGGCATCTCGTTTACGCGTCGTTACGGACACGGAAACAGGGCGCTAACTCGCGTCCTCGACGATCCCGGCCGGACGGCGGACGTGCCGTGACCGCGACTGCCACAGAAGTTCACGGCCGGGTAACGCGGACCTAACGAGGGGCCGCGAGTCTGTCGGCGGCCGGCCACCGTCCCGCGCTTGTCCAGGGCCTGGCGGTCGTCCTGGATCGCGGCCATCGGAACGCGATCCGATGCGTCGACCGGAACCGAATCGGAGGAGGGAACCCCGTGGCGAACGACCCACTGCTCGCGCGCGTCGACGAACTCAACGGCGCATTCGCCGCCGGGCGGATCGGACGCCGGCGACTCCTGCAGGGACTGCTCGGTCTGGGGCTGAGCCTGCCGGCCGTCGGTGCCATCGTCGCCGCCTGCAGCAGCGCGGCCAGCGCGCCCTCGGCGGCCGCGGGCGGCGCCGCAGTCGCAGCCGCAGCCGCCTCCAGCTTCGACCTGAACGCCCTCGTGGCGGCCGCAAAGCGCGATGGCAGCATCTACCAGACGGGCATTCCGCCCGAATGGGTCAACTACCAGGGGATCTTCGATCTCTGGAAGCAGGATTACGGGATCCCCATCAACGGCACCGCGACCGAGGGCGAGTACAGCTCGGGCCAGGAGCTCGACTCCATCAAGAACACCGGCAAGCCGGACGTCGGCGACGTGGGCATCTCGTTCGCCGTGCAGGCCAGGCAGCAGGGGCTGTCCGCCGCCTACAGGCACTCCCACTGGGCGGACGTTCCCGACAACGCCAAGGACCCCGACGGCTACTGGTGCTGCAACTACTGGGGTGCCCAAGCGTTCGCCATCAACACCGACGCGGTCACGATCGACATCAAGGACTGGAACGACCTGCTCGATCCGTCATTGAAGAACGCGGTGGGCATCGACGGCGACCCCACCAAGGCGAACGACTCCTTCTTCGCCGTGTGGTCGGCGGCCCTCGCCAATGGGGGCGGGATCGACGACATCGGTCCCGGCATCGACTTCATGAACAAGCTGCAGCAGTCGGGCAACCTGACCGCGGCCCGGGCCAGCGACGCGAACATCATCAGCGGCGAGGTGAAGGTCGCCATCAAGTGGGACTACCTCGGCCTGGCCGTCCGGGACAAAGCCAACGGGGCCCCCAACATCAAGGTCACCATCCCGGCCTCCGGATCGCTCGCCAGCCCGTACGCGGACATCGTGGCCGCCAGGGCGCCCCACCCGAGCGCCGCCCGGCTCTGGCAGGAGCTCATCTACAGCGATGCCGCGCAGCTGCTCTTCCTCAGGGGCTACGCGCACCCCATCCGGTACGCCGTCCTCAACCAGGCCGGCAAGATCCCGGCAGACCTGGCGGCCAAGCTTCCATCCGCCGACCTGTACACCAGGGTCCAGCTCGTCACCGATGTCACCAGGATCACGGCCGCGCAGACCAAGCTCAAGGCCGGTTGGACGATCGTCATCAACTCGTAGCGGCAGGCCACCGTCGGAGCGGGAGCTTTGAGTTCCTTGACAGCCGGACGCTTCACGGACGAGCCCGCCACGGCCAGGCGCCGCGGCGGGCTCGCCCTGCTCGCCCTGCTGCCCTTCGCAGCGCTCATCACGCTCTTCCTCGTGCTGCCGACCCTGTCGCTGATCTGGGGCAGCGTGCATGACAGCAGGTCGGGCGGGTTCACCATCGCGAACTACTCCTACCTCGGACACCCGCTCGACCTGGTGCCGTTCGCGAACTCGGTCGAGCTCTCGCTGGCGTCGACGGTGCTGGGGGGCCTCGTCGGCCTGGCGATCGCCCAGGCGATCGTCTCGTCCCGCCGGCCGGTCGTCCAGGAGATCGCGACGACCTTCAGCAGCGTGGCCGCGAACTTCGCGGGCGTGCCGCTGGCCTTCGCGTTCATCGCGACGCTCGGCGCGAACGGGCTGCTCACGCGGGTGCTGCTCGGCGCCGGGGTGGACCTGTACGGCAGCGGCTTCAAGCTCTACTCCGTCCTCGGCCTGACGATCGTGTACGCCTACTGGGAGATCCCCCTGATGGTGCTGGTCATGCTGCCACCGCTCCAGGCGATGCAGCCGGCATGGCGCGAGGCCGCGGAGATCCTGGGCGCCAGTCGGTGGCAGTACCTGCGCGCCGTCGCCGTCCCGATCCTCATGACGCCCTTCGTCTCCTCGCTGCTCCTCCTCTATGCGAACGCCTTTGGCGCCTATGCCACCGCGTACGGCCTCACGACCGGGTTCGTGTCGCTCGTGCCGATCCAGATCTCGAACCTCATCAACGGCGACATCAGCTTCGACCCGGGCCAGGCGGACGCCCTGGCGATCGGTCTGGCCGCCATCATGGCCCTCTGCATCGGGGGCCGGGCGCTCCTGGAGCGCCGCTCGGCCCGCTGGCTCGCGCGGTGAGGCGGCGGGGATGAGCGGAACCTCGATCACGGGCGAAGCGACGGAGGAAGCGCTCCCCGCGATCGTCGCCGGGGCGCACGCGGCGGGGATCGTTCGACACCGCATGAAGCGTGGGCCCCGCACCCCGGCGTGGGCGGTCCTGGTGCTGGCGGTGGCGGCCGTCTACTTCCTGGTGCCGCTGTACGCAACGGCGGCGTTCGGCTTCTCCACCGGAAAGCACTTCACGCTCCAGCCGCTCTTCGATGGGCTGGCCGACGACGGCTTCCATTCGTCGCTGGCCCTCAGCCTGGCCTACTCGGTCGTGACCACCGCCCTTGCCCTCGCCGTGGTTGCGCCGACTGCCTATCTCGTGGAGCTCCGGTTCCCACGCCTGCGTCCCGCGATCGAGTTCGTGACGATCCTTCCGTTCGTCATCCCGCCCATCATCCTGACCGTCGGGCTGTCGACGGTGTACGGCATCAACTCTCCCGTCAACCTGATCGGCTCGGACTGGGCGCCCGTGCTGCTCACCGGTGGCTACTTCGTGCTCACGCTTCCGTTCGTCTTCCGCGCCATCGACAACGCGCTGCGCGCCGTGGACGTCCGGCTGCTCAGCGAGGCCGCGGCCAGTCTGGGCGCCAGCCCCATGCGCACCTTCCTGCACGTGATCGTGCCCTCCATCTCGCTCGGCCTGATCTCGGCGGCGCTCCTCGCGTTCACGACCGCGATGGGGGAATTCACGCTTGCCGCGCTGCTCGGGTACCCGACGTTCCCCGTCTACCTGCTCAACGTCAACGGGTTCCAGCCGCGCATGGGGGAGGCACTCGTCCTCGTCAGCTTCTTCATCACCTGGGCGGGTGTCCTCGCGCTGGCCGCCGTCGCCCGCAGGACCCCCGGCACCCCGATCGTCCGCGGCGGCCCCATGTAGCCCGGCTGAAGGCAGGATCGACCATGGCTCGTCTCGAACTCGTCAACCTCTCCAAGCGCTTCGGTGACCAGCTCGCCGTGCGCGATTTCACCCTGGCCGTCGAGGACGGGGAGCTCGTCTCGTTCCTCGGACCGTCGGGCTGCGGCAAGACGACGACGCTCCGCATGACCGCGGGTTTCGAGGCGCCGGACAGCGGCGCGGTCGTGGTCGATGGCAGCGACGTGACCGACCTGCCCCCAAACCGGCGCGGCATGGGGATGGTCTTCCAGGGATACGCCCTCTTTCCCAACATGACCGCCGCCGAGAACGTGGAGTTCGGACTGGCCGTCCGCAGGCGCCCGCCGGCCGAACGGCGAATGAGGGTCGCGGAACTGCTCGAGCTGTTCGGGCTGACCCACGTGGCCGGGAGCTACCCCCACCAGATGTCCGGCGGCCAGCAGCAGCGTGTCGCCCTCGCGCGTGCCGTCGCGATCCAGCCAGGCGTGCTGCTCCTCGACGAGCCTCTGAGTGCCGTGGACGCGAAGGTGCGGGAGGACCTGCGCACCGAGATCCGCCGGATGCAGGCACAGCTGGGCATCACGACGATCCTGGTCACCCACGACCAGTCCGAGGCGCTGTCGATCAGCGACCGGGTGGTGGTCATGAACCGTGGTGCGATCGAGGAGGTCGGCACCCCCGCGCAGATCTACGCTGAACCGCGATCGGCGTTCACGGCCGGGTTCATCGGGGCGATGAACGAGGTCCCCGTGCGTATCGTGTCGGGCACCCACGGGCAGATCGAGCGGAGGGGTCGTCGCGTCACGGCTCCGGGAGCCGCCGGGCTCCTCGACGGGGAACTGGCGCTCCTGCTCGTTCGGCCGGAGTCGCTCGAACCGCTCGGGGCGACGAGCGGGGCGCTCAACGGCGATCTGACGCTGACCGGACAGGTGGAGGTCCAGACGTTCCTCGGGGCGACGACCAGGCTTCTCCTTCGCGAGCTGCCGGTGGGCCCCGACGATCGATACGCGCTGCCGCCGGCCCGCCGGCTCGCCGTTGACGTTCCCAGCGCGAGCGCGGGCCGCTGGCCGGCCGGCAGCGAGCTCGCGGTCAGGATCCCGGTCGTGGCGAGCCGCGTCATCGCCG
Organism: Chloroflexota bacterium; assembly: GCA_021777365.1. The sequence goes on from JAJYDP010000132.1 coordinate 5,275, forward strand.
ACCCATCCGCGGCCGCAGGCGCATCCGCGGACGTCTTTCGGCCGGCGAGTGCGGCGTCGACCGCTCCGGCGAGGCCGGAGGTCTGATCACCGCCGGATGACCGCGAGGAGGTGCCGCCGATGCCGGTCGTGACGATCGCGGGCGAGACGGGGGCCGGCGGAGCCGAGGTGGGCCGCCGGCTGGCCGAGCGCCTGGGGGCGGACCTCGTGGACGGCTCGCTGATCGACGAGGTCGCCCGGCGCCTGCAGCTGCCGCGCGAGGAGGTCGAGGGCGAGGACGAACAGCCGCGCTCGCTCCTTGGGCGGCTGCTGCGCGGCCTGGCCCTGGCGGAGGGCCCCATCGGCGCCGAGACGGCGCTGCGCGAAGGCATCCCGGGCGACCCCCACGAGGCGGTGGTGGCGCTCACCGCCCAGGTCATCCGGGAGGCCGCCCGCGCGGGCCCCGCGGTGATCGTGGGCCGCGGGGCCTGCTTCGTGCTGGCCGAGCTGCCGGCCGCGGTCCACGTGTTCCTCGGCGCCCCGCTCGAGGTCCGCGTGCGCCGGCTCGTCGCGCTGTGGGGCACCGACGTGGCCACCGCCCGCCGCCGGCTGCTGGCCGACGACGCCCGGCGCCGCGCCTACGTGCAGGAGGTGCACGGCCGCGAGTGGCGCGATCCGCTCCGCTACGACCTCGCGATCGACACCGGCCGGGTCGAGCTCGACGACGCGGTCGCGCTGATCGCGCTGCTCGCCGCACGGCGGCGATGCTCGGGCTGACCCTCGACGTCGCGGGCGCCGCCGAGGGCATCCGGCTGCTGCCCCCTGGCGGCCGGCCGGCTGACCCTGGCGCAGGTCGCCACAGCGCCGTTCCTGCCGATCGCGTTCATCGCCGGCCAGCTGCTCAGCCCCCTCCCCGGCGCACAGAGGAGAACCAAGCCATGGACCACCCGATCGCGCAGCGCGTCGCGCAGACCTGCGGACGCGACGCGCGCGACCTGCGGCGCCAGGCCGCCGAGCCGACGATCGAGGGCGCGTGTGCTGCGCTCGAGACCTTCTACCACGCGTTCAACCGGCGCTCGCTCGAGGTGCTCGATGCGGTTCAGAGCGTCGGACGACCCTCGTTCTCGTACGGCGCTTGCTCGTCCCGCGCCCAGTACCGGACGATGTCCTCGTTGAACATCCCGAACAGCCGCGACAGGAAATTGTCGCGCGCTGGGTCCTTCGAGTGGAACAGCTCGTCGGCCGCTGAGCCAAGCTCTACCACGTTCCCAAGACAGGTTAGTTGGCACGACGCCAGGCGATCCCCTCTCTGCGTGCGCGGCGGGCGACCCCGGCCGATCTCGGACGCGGGGCCCTCCCGGCCGCAGCCTCGAGATCTCAGCCACGCACGAGCCGGCCTATGAAGGCAGCCGCGCGCTGCGCGTCATTCCCGGCGATCACTGAGACGTGCTCGGCATCGGGATCGAGCGTCAGGGCGGACAGCCAGATCCGGATCGTGCTCCTCGAGCATGTGCCGGATCCGCTCGCCGGCAGCGAAGTTGTCGCGCAGATCTATCTGCTCCGCGACATCGGCCAGGATGGACCGACCAAGTCCATGCGCCATGGCCAGGCGCTTTACCACCGACATCGGCTTCGCGGTGACCAACGAGGCTCTCCAGCTCCACGGCGGATACGGTTACCTGCGCGAGTACGGTATCGAGAAGCTCGTTCGCGACCTGCGCGTCCACCAGATCGTCGAGGGCACGAACGAGATCATGCGGCTGATCATCGCTCGCAGCCTTCTCCAGGGCTGAGGTAGCTCGGCGCTCCCGTCAGTTCAACCTGCGCTGTCAGCGTCGCCACCCTTCGAGGTACATCCAGGTTTCGGTGGCCGGGCAGAGCGCGGGCGCGTGCTCGGCATCCGGATCGGGCCCGCCAGCGGGATGCGCCGCACCTCCACCGGCGGCGGGCTCGTCAACTCGATCACCGTCAACTCAAACGGCGCCTCGATCGAGGGTGAGGCGCTGATCTCCAGCAGGCGACCCGAGGCGAGGCTGTCGCGCGTGCAGGTGGCCGCTCACGATCAGGACGGGTGCCTGCGACGAGCGAAGCGCCTCCTCCACCTCGCCGATGCCGATCGCGTCACCGGGATACCGGAGGCCGAGTTCGGCGAACTGTGCCTGGCGCGAGAGCACCGAATAGTGCGAGAGCCAGGTCGGTAAGGCACCGCCATCGGTACGCTGGAGAACTTGCCGTGTGCGGTCACGGTCTGGCGAGTGACGACGGCGGCCGTACCTGCCATGCTACTGCGCTATTCTGGGATTTCTGAACCTCGAGGCCGTCGAAGCCTCCGCCGGCCGTTTCGATGGGCCGGTCCTGGTCCTGCACGGACATCTGCACGCCGTGGCGTGCCGGGAGGGACGCCTGCTGCAGATCGGAGTCCCCGCCGTCGTGGAGTGGCCCCACGTCTGGACCGGCGCGTCGATCGAGACGGCGGCGGACGGGACCGTGGCCGTGCGGACCGCACTGGTCCCCATCCCAGGGAGCATGGTCGAAGGCCGACGTAGACACCGTGCTGGATGCGCGTGAGCAGCGCTGGGCGTACGCGGTCCGACGATGGAGGCGGGTTCTGGCACGCTGACGCTGATCGGCCGTGGCGGCAGGCGTGCTACGAACTGGAGGAAGCCAAGTGGCAGACCGATGACCGCCGACTGCGGGAAGCAGCCGCTCTCGGGGAAGCGCGAGCGTGCCACGCTTGTCGGGAGTCGCCCTGACGCTGTCGATCTCGCGCGCTGCGGCGCGCGCGGCGCCTCGTTGAGTGGCGGGTTCAGTCGAGCTGCTCGTCGTCGCGGTGGCGCCCGAGCGCGCGGGTGTAGCGGGTCATCGCCTCGCGCATGGTCGCCTCGCGATCGCCGCGGTCCGCGACGCCGAAGACGTAGGGCAGGAAGCCGCCGGCCTCGGCCAGGCCGGCTCTGATCGCATCGGCCTCCCCGGGCGGGTACAGGCGGGCCGGGTCGCCTACCGCCACCCAGCCGATCGGGATGCGGGTCCCGGCCGGCACCTGAGCGCCGATGTGCACCGCGCCCCCGAGTGCGACGCTGCTCGCCCGTCCCAGGCGCGCCCCGTTGAACACCATCGCGCCGGTGGCGACGAAGACCGCGTCGTCGATCTCGCAGCCGGACAGGTAGGCGTGGGGGCCGACGAGCACGTGGTCGCCGAGACGGGTCGGGTGGGCTCCGGTGCCGCGGATCACGGCGTGCTCCATCACCACGCACCCGGCGCCGATGCGCACCGCACCACCCTCCGCGGTGAGGACCGCTCCGTGCAGGATCCGGCTCTCCGGCCCGACGTGCACCTCGCCGCTCAGCACCGCGGTGGGCGCGACGTAGGCGCTCGGATCGATGGCCGGCTCGGTGCCGCGGTGTCGCAGCCGCATGACCGCGATCCTACCCCCTCACTCCGACACGTACGCGACCGCGCCGATCCGGGCCGGCCGCGCCGGGCCGGCGGTCCGCGAGAAGAGCGGGATCGTGACGTGCACCATCGGGCCGATGGCGAGCGCGAACAGGAGCGTCCCGATGCCCACGGTCCCGCCGAGGAGGAACCCCACGGCCAGGACGGAGCACTCGATCGCCGTCCGGACCCGCCTGAGCGAGCGGCCCCGCCTCGCCGCGGCCGCACGACGCCCGCCCGCCGTGGCGGCGCGCCGCGCCCCCTGATACGCGGTTCCCGCGGCTGGTCGCCGGGATCGCCCGCCCGCCGGGACGGCCGGGAGCGTTCAGGCGAAGGCGGTGTCGAATCTCGCGCGCAGGTCGCCCAGCCGCTCGACCGGCTCGTTGGCGAACACGAGTCGCAGGTAGCGTTCCCCGCTCGGGCCCCACCCGTTCATCGGCGTGGCGGCCACCTGGGCACGGGCGAACAGGCGCCGCGAGGCCTCGGACGGGGGGATCCCCATCGACGCGGTGTCGATCAGGAGCGACCAGCCGCCGTCAGGCCGGACGCACGGGTAGGCGGCGAGCTGCTCCAGGATCGTCTCGCAGCGCTCCTGCCATGTCGCAACGGCGCGGGCGACGTCGGCGTCGGCATCCGGCGCGGCCAGCGCTGCCGCCACGGCTCCCTGCGCGATGCCCACCTGGCACACCACGTTCGTGAGACCCACCAGGCCGATGTCGGCCATGATCGGCGCGGGGCCGACGACCCACCCGACGCGCCATCCGATCATGCGCAGCTCCTTCGACGCGGACCCGATGGTGATCGTCCGCTCGGTGAGCACCGGGTGCGATGCCGGGTGGAGCGGCGGCCGGCCGTCGAAGCGGATGCGCTCCATCGCCGCGTCGTAGATGACCCACGCGCCGTGGCGCTCGAGCGGGCCGGCGATCGCGTCGAGGTGCGCGGGCGTGACGAGCGCACCCGACGGCATCGCGGGGCCCATCAGGAGGACCGCGGCCGTATTCGGCCCGATCGCGGCGGCCAGCTCGCCCGGGTCCGTGGTCCAGCCGGCAGGCGTGGGGCGGCTCTGCACGAACCTGGGGATGCCGCCCGCGAGACGGACCCGGTTGACCAGCCCCGCGTAGATGGGGTCGAAGAGGACGACGTCCTGGCCGGGCTCCACCGTCGCGAGCAGCGTGTTGAGGATCCCGTTCAGGCCCCCCGCGACGCTGACGCACTCCGAGTCGGGGTCGTAGGGACGAGCGGCGATCCGGGACACATGCGCCGCCGCCGCCTCGCGCAGGCCGCGGTGCCCCTGGAAGGGGAGATAGGAGTTGGCGGCGTCATCGTCGACCGCGCGCCTGGTCACGTCGCGGACCATGGCCGGCGGCGGGACGTCGGTGTCGAGGTTCTCGAGGCGCAGGAAGCGCGGGTCATGGGCGGCGTCAGCCGCGTCACCGACGCGATCGACG
>JAJYDP010000133.1 GCA_021777365.1 Chloroflexota bacterium
TGGGCGGCAGGGCAGCAGCTGCTCACCGACATGGAGCAGCTGGCGGCGATCTACGGCGCCAGCGTGCGCCCGCACGAGCCCGTGCGCCGATCCTCGACCACGGGGGCCTGACCTCGACCGCGGGAGCCAGACCTCGGCGGCGCGGCTGACCTCGGCGGCGAAGCCACCGGACCTCCAGTCCCATTGACATATAGAACAGCCGTTCTATCATTGGTCGGGCGATGAACCGCCCGATCGAACCCCTGGCCGCAGCGCTCGCGCGTCTCGAGGCGCGCTGGGGCAGCGCGGCGATCCGGCTCGGTGATGGCCGGCCCGCTCTGCTGCCGGTCGAGGGTGCCCTCGCGCCGGCTCCGCTCGTGATCGCCGACGCGCCCCCGGATCCTCTCGCTCCCGCCGACGACCGGATCGTGCCCACGGGCTTCCCTGCGCTCGATGCCATCCTGGGCCCCGGCGGGCTCGTGCGGAGAGCCCAGGTGACACTCAGCGGGGATGCGTCGAGCGGCAAGACCACGCTGGCCCTGCGGCTCGTCGCGGAGGCGCAGGCGTGCGGCGCGATCGCCGCCTGGCTGGACCTCGCCCATGCCTTCGACCCGCTCGAGGCGGTGGCCCGCGGCGTGGACCTGGCCTGGCTGCTGGTGCTCCGGGCGCCCGAGGCGACCGAAGGCCTGCGGCTGGCCGGAGCCCTGCTGGGCGGGCGCACGGTCGAGCTGCTGGTGGCCGATCTGCCCGAGCGGATGCCGCTGGACCGGGATGCGCTGCTCCGGCAGCTGGCGGCACGCGCCCGGCAGGCCGGCGCCAGCCTGGTGGTGATCGAGCCGGCGGATCTCGCGCCGGCCCTGCGGGGAGCGCTCTCCGAAGTGGCGGGCGTGGGGCTGGACCTCGAGCGTCGGGCGTGGATCCGGTCCGGACGGGACGTGGTCGGCCAGTGGACGCAGGTGACCGTCGTGAAGAACAGGTTCGGGCCGCCGGGCCGCCGGGTGGACCTGGAGATCCGGTATGCGGACGAGGGAGACCGGGATCGCGACGTCCACCGGTCGCTGGACGCGGAGATGGCCCCCGGAGTCCAGTCCACGACGCCGGGCCGACCCGCGCATGCCGGGTGGACGATCGATGCCGGGCGACCGGCGCATGCGGGATGGCCGGTGGTGCCGCTGCCCGCGCATCCGCCGGCGCCCCGGGTTCTGCGGGCCCGGAGGGTTCCGTCGGTCCCTCGGGTGCCGCCGGACCCGCGCGGATGCCGTCCGCCGGTCCGCCTCCGGGGATCCCCGGCCGCGCCGCCTCCGGGGATCCCCGCCGTTTCGTCATCGGAGAGCACCATCGTCGGTTCGACCCATGCGATTGCTCCATCTCGGCTGGCCCCATCTGCCGCTCCGGCTCGAGCGGATGTCCCGCCCGCTTCCCGACCAGGTGGTCCTGGGCGGCCATCCGTGGGATCCCGGTCGGGTGCTGGACTGCAGCCCCTCGGCGCGCCGCCAGGGCGTGCGGCGGGGGATGAGCCTCGCGGCTGCACACGCGCTCGCGCCTGACGCCGAGTTCCTCGTCCCGGATCCGGACCGGTACCAGGCGGTCGCCGAGGCGGCCCTGGACGCCCTGTCCGCGTTTGCCCCGTACGTCGAGGGCGAGGCGGATCCCGCGGGCGACGGGTTCGGCGGCGCGTTCCTGGGGATCGACGGGCTGGAGCGCCTGTGGGGCGAGGAACCGGTCCTGCTCGGGCGGATCGCGGCGGCGCTCGCTCCCCACGTCCCCGGGCCCCTCCGCGCGGGGATCGCCGGAACGCGGTTCGGATCGATCGTCGCGGCGGTCGTTGCGCGGGAGCGACTGCCCGGGACGGAGGTCACGTGGCACTCCGTGCCGGGAGGCGGCGCCGGGGCGGAGGCCGTCTTCCTCGCGCCGCTGCCGGTGACGCTCCTCCCCGCCACGGCCGGGATGCAGGAGCGTCTCCGGGTGCTGGGCGTGCGGCAGATCGGGGCATTCGCTGCGCTTCCCAGGGCGGCGGTGCTCGCGCGGTTCGGCGCCGAGGGCGGCTTCCTCCACGACCTGGCGAACGGCCGGGACGGGCGGAGGATCGTGCCCCGGAAACCGCCCGAGCGGCTGCGGGCCGAGGCCGAGCTGGACCCGCCGGTCGAGTCGCTGGAGCCGCTCCGCTTCGTGCTCCACCGGCTGGCCGAGGCGCTGTGCGGGCAGCTGGCCGCGCGCGGTGCCGGTGCGACCCGCGCCCGTCTCGAGATGGTCCCCGGGCATGCCGCAGGCCACGCCGGTTCCCGCCCCCGTGTCGCGACGTCGGCCCGCGCCGGTTCCCGGCCGCGTGCCACAACATCGGCCCATGCTGGTTCCGCGGCGCGCGCCGTCGCCGCATCCGCCACCACGTACCTCGTCGAGCAGCCGCTGCCCGGGCCCACGGCGATGCCCGGGGCGATCGAGCGACTCCTCCTGTCACGTCTCGAGGCGGACCCTCCGGGTGATCCCGTGGAGCGCCTCTCCCTCGAGCTGGACGGCGTGATCCCCGATCCGGGGCGTCAGCTCGGGCTCTTCGCGCCCCAGGCCGCCCGCGCCGGCCACCTCGAGTGGCAGCTCGCCGATCTCGTGATCCGGTTCGGCGAGGGGCGCGTCCTGCGTGCGTTCCTGCGCGATCCCGAGGCGAGGCTGCCCGAGGCGCGGATCGGCTGGTCGGAGGCGTCGGCCACCGGTTCTCTGCCCGGGACGCCCGGCGGCCCGCTGGCGACGTCACGCCCGTCACCGCCGGAGGCGCGCCCGTGACCCGCCTGTTCGAGGAGCATCCGTCGATCGACGTCGAGCTCGACGAGCGGGGGCAGGTGACCGCGTTCACCTGGAACGGCCGGCGGGAGCCGGTCGAGATCTGCAACCGCTGGCGGGTGGAGGAGGCGTGGTGGCGGAGGCCCATCCGCCGCGACTACTACAAGGTGGTCGGCCGTCGGCTGCTCGCGCTCGTCTACCGGGACGGCGTCGACGGCAGCTGGCACCTGGAGCGCCTGTACGACTGACGGCCACGAACGACCGGCGGAGACGACTCGACCCCGGCCGTCGGACCGGGGTCGAGATCGAGCGCCGTTTAGGAGCCGGGGAGGAGGAGAACCCGGACCGACCACGGCCGCACCAGTGGGGAGATGGTGGTACACAGATGACGAAGCGGCCCCCACCGGTGTGACGCCGGGCGCACGAAATGCGCCGGAAATCGACACGCCCCGGCGACGATCCGTCATGAAGCCGCGAGGAGGATCGGCGCGCTCGCCGCGATGGCCGCCATCAGGCGTCGGGCCCACGACCAGGTCGTCGATCGCCGGCGCGGCGTCGGGACGCCGGTCAGGCGGACGGTCGGGCGGCCCGCGGCCCGGCGTCGGGCGCCGGTCAGGCGGACGGGCAGGCCGCCCCCACCAGCACGAAGATGAAGGTCAACGCGCCCATGGGCCGATACGTGAGCTGTGCGCGACAGCCCGACGCGAGGCTGCCACCGTCGAACTCGGCGACCACGGAGCCGTCCTCTGCCGGGTTGCTGATGCTCGTCTGCTTGTAGCCGAGCGGTGCCAGCGCGGTCGTGTACCAGCCGCTGACCGTGGACACCGATGCGCTCGTGGAGATCGACTGCGTGACGGGATCGCTGGTCGCCCCGTTCGCGTCCGCCGCGCCGGGATAGCGGGGGAAGGACGCCGGGACCCGGTCCAGGATCGGACCCCACGACGTGGCGGCCGTCGGTGCCGGCGACGCCACCGCCGACGTGGTGGGCGAGGCCGGCGCTGACACGGCAGCCGACGCCGGAGGTGACGCCACGCTGACCGCCGGGGGACTGCCGGGGGGTGTCGCCGCGCCGCCGGCGGTGCACGCCCCGAGGATCAGGACGAGCGCCGCGCACGCGGCGAGGCGCACGCGCATCAGGGGTGTCCCGGGGGCAGAGCAGCCGCCACGAAGACGACCAGCAGCACGACGAGGACCAGGACGAAGATGCCGATGCCGACGAAGTCACGGGTGGTCGGTCGCATGGCCGGAGGATACCTCTCGGCGCGCGAGGCGAGGCGTCGCGCCCACACGGGGCATCGCGCATACAATCGCGCCCGCGACCCCGGGACGCCGCGCCCGCAGCCCCGGGAACCCGTGGAGGCACCGACCGGTTGACTGAGTGCGCGATCCGGACCGCCGACCTGACCCGCGACTTCGGCTCGCTGCGCGCCGTGGACGCGCTCTCCCTCGAGGTTCCCGCCGGGGCGATCTTCGGGTTCCTCGGCCCCAACGGGTCCGGCAAGACGACCACCATCCGGCTCCTCCTGGGCCTCCTCGAGCCGACCCGCGGCGACGCGACCGTGCTCGGGCTGGATGCCCGTTCCGAGGCGGCCGCGATCCGGGAACGCTGCGGAGCCCTGCTCGAGCACGCCGGGCTCTACGAGCGGATGTCCGCACAGGACAACCTGGAGTTCTACGCCCGGGTCTGGCACCTGCCCCCGGGCGAGCGGCGCGCCCGTGTCCGCGAGCTGCTCACGGGGCTGGGCCTGTGGGATCGGCGGCACGAGATCGTGGGCGCCTGGAGCCGTGGCATGAAGCAGAAGCTCGCGGTCGCGCGCACGCTCCTGCATCGTCCGGCGCTCGTCTTCCTGGACGAGCCGACGGCCGGCCTCGACCCGGTCGCGGCGGCGGCCCTGCGCGACGACCTGACCGCCCTCGCGCGGCGCGAGGGCGTCACCGTCTTCCTCACCACGCACAACCTGGCGGAGGCGGAGAAGCTCTGCGACCAGGTCGGCGTGATCCGCTCCGGTCGCCTGCTCGCGGTGGGGCGTCCCGAGGACGTCCGGGCTCGGGCGCGTCGCGACCGGATGGAGGTCACGGGGCGCGGGCTCGACGCGCGGATCGTCGACCTGGTGAAGGCGCAGCCTCCGGTGGAGTCGGCCACGCTGGCCGACGGTCGCCTGGAGCTCCGCGTCCGCGACGGCGAGGACACGTCGCCCCTGGTCGCGCTGCTCGTCCGCGAGGGCGTGGCCATCGACGAGGTACGCAAGGGTGGGGCGGACCTCGAGGAGGCGTTCATGGCGCTCGTCGGAACCGAGCCGTGACCCCGGGCGAGACCGACCGGGGCGTGCGTGGGCCGGACCTGGGCGACCGGGGTCCCGACGACCCGCGGCGGGGTCCCGACGACCCCCGGCGCGACCCGGGCGCGTCGGACGGTGGTCTCCGCGGCCTGGCGGACGACGTGCTGACGATCGCCTGGAAGGACCTCCGCGAGATGCTCCTGCAGTCGGGCACGCTGCGCCGCTCGCTGCGCGGGCTGCTCTTCTCCTTCCTGGTCTTCGGCGTCTTCCTGCCGCTGCAGATCGGCCCGGACCTGGTCCGCCAGCCGGCCGCCGTGCTGCCGTTCGCGTGGGTCCCGTTGCTCCTCGCGAGCGGCATGGTTGCCGACGGGATCGCGGGTGAACGGGAGCGGCACACCCTGGAGACCCTCCTCGCGAGCCGGCTCTCGGACCGCGCGATCCTGCTCGGCAAGGTGGTGGCCGCCATCGCCTACGGCTGGGGCTTCATGGTCGTCAGCGCGCTCGTCGGCCTCGTCACGGTGAACCTCGCCAACGCTGGTGGCGGCATCCTGCTCTACCAGCCGGAGGCCGTGCTGCTGCTCGGCGGATTCGGGCTGCTCGGCGCGGGCCTCGTCGCATGCGGCGGGGCGCTCGTGGCGCTGCGGGCGCCGACGGTCCGCCAGGCGGCACAGAACATGAACCTGGCGATCTTCGCGGTCGTGCTCGTGCCGGTGCTGCTGCTGCAGGCGCTGCCGGTCGACACGCGGCGCCAGGTGATGACCACGCTGAACGGGCTCGACTGGGGGACGATCGTGGTTGGGGCCGCCGTTCTGCTGGTGGTGGTCGACCTGCTCCTGCTGGCGGCTGCGATGGCGCGGTTCCAGCGGGCACGCCTGATCCTCGACTGACCAACCGGGCGGTCCCTCGCGACCGGCCATCCCTCGCGGCCGAGGGTTGTCTCACGGCCGAGCGGTCTCTCGCGCCGGTCGTCCCTCGCGCGACCTGCCGCACGCCCATTGCCAGGCGACGCCGGCGGGCGCACGCTTGCACCGGTCGTCCCGACGCCGCAGCGGCACGGGTGCCGGCGGCGGGGATCGGCCGGGAGGCCATCGGATGCAATCCAGGCGCATGGCCAGGGGATCGCTCCCGCTCACCGATGTCCGTCCGAACACCCTCCGCGATCAGACGGTGCCCAACACGCTGCACGGTTTCACCGATCCCGGCGCGGCACGGGCGCGATCGACCCGGGCGAGCGCTCGCCGCGTGGCCGGGTCGATGCCGCGGGCGCTCTCGGTGGCCCGCCTGGTGATCTACGCGGTGGTGGTGGCGGTCCTGCTGCTGCTCCTGCTCTCCACACTGAACAGCGTGCCCTGATCCTCGGACCCCTCGCCCGGCGAGTCGATCGGGGCGTGAGACCTGGTGGACCGATCCGCGGCGCGCCACCCGCGGATCGGCACCGAGCGTGACGCCCGCAGGCCGGTTCAGCACCGAGCGTGACGCTCACAGACCGGTCCGGAGTGTGGCCCCGGCAAGGGTCGCAAGTATAGAACGTACGTTCTATACTGTCGGCGATCCGGAGAGATGGGATGCCGCGCTACGCCGAGCTCCACTGCCACAGCGAGTTCTCGTTTCTCGACGGTGCGTCCTCTGCCGACGACCTGGCCGAGCGGGCAGTCGAGCTCGGGCTGGAGGCGCTCGCGATCACGGATCACCAGGGTCTGTACGGTGCCGTCCGGTTCGTCACCGCTGCCCGTGCGGCGGGGATCCATCCCGTCGTCGGCGTGGAGATCGAGCTGCTCGACGCGGCGGTTCCCGATCCCGAGGGGATCGTGGTGCCTGCCCGGCGCCCGGCCCGGGGTCGGGGCCGGGCGGGCGCGACGTCGTCGGGGCGGATCACACCGGCCGACCGGATCGGGTGGGCGGGACGCCTCGGGTCGGTCGGTCGGGCCGAGGCGGGTCGCCCCAGCCGTCCACGGGCGGAGCGTCTCCGGCTGCCGGGCCACCGGGCTCCCGTGCGCGAGGACCTCCGGGGAGTCGGCGACGGCCAGCGCGGGCCGCATCTCGTCCTGCTCGCCCGCGACCAGTCCGGGTACCGGAACCTCTCGCGACTGGTCAGCACGGCCAACCTGGCGGGCACCAAGGGCGTCCCGAGGTTCACCCACGAGCAGCTGGGACGGCACGCGGAGGGGCTCGTGGCGCTCTCCGGGTGCCGGCACGGCGAGATCGCGCGACGCCTGCTGGCAGGGGATCGGGAGGGCGCCGCCCTGGCGGCCGCTAGGTATGCGCGGATGTTCGGCGGAGCGCCGTTCGTCGGCGGCGGGCGATCGACCGGGGCAAGACCGATCGGCGGGGCGCCGTTCGTCGGCGGCGGGCGATCTGCTGGCGGGGCGCCGTTCGCCGGCGGGGTCCCGTTCGCACCAGGCGGCCGGCTGCGCGGGCCCCGTGCCCGGGGCGGGCCCATCGGCGGGTTCGTGCTCGAGCTACAGCATCACCTGCTCCCCGACGACGACTGGCTCGCGGCTGAGACGGTGCGGCTGGCGGACGAGATCGGCCTCCCGGTCGTGGTCACGAACGACGTGCACTACGCGCTCCCCGAGGAGCACGAGCTGCAGGACGTGATGGTCGCCATCCGCCACGGCCTGCCACTCGACCGGAGCGAGCACCTCCGGCGCCCCAACGGCGAGTACCACCTGAAGTCGGCGGAGGACCTGCTCGGGCTGCCGCCGGGGGATGTCGCCGCCGACCCTGCCGTCCGCCGGGCGTGGGTCGAGGGGATGACCAACGCCGCCGAGCTGGCCCGGTCCTGTCGGGTCGACCTCGGGTTCGAGCGATACCGGTTCCCGGGCTTCGAGGTGCCGAAGGGGGAGACGCCGTTCAGCCGGCTCGAGGCGCTCTGCCACGAGGGCGCGCGGCGGCGATACCACCCGCTCACCCCGCGTGTGCTGTCGCAGCTCGCGCACGAGCTCGACGTGATCGAGCGGACGGGCCTTGCCGAGTTCTTCCTGATCTGCTGGGACCTGATGCAGTTCGCGCGGAGCCGCGGCATCCCGGCGCAGGGGAGGGGGAGCGCCGGCGATTCGATCGTGGCCTACGTGCTCGGGATCACGCGGGTCGATCCGATCCGACACAACCTCCTCTTCGAGCGCTTCATCAACGAGGGGCGGACGAGCTACCCGGACGTGGACATCGACTTCGCGTCGTCTCGACGCGAGGAGGTGATCCGCTACGTCTACGAGCGGTACGGGCCGGAGCACACGGGGATGGTCTGCAACGTGGTCACGTACCGGGCGCGGTCGGCCGTCCGAGAGGTGGGGTACGCGCTGGGGTTCCCGCGCCCGCTGGTCGATCGGGTGGCGAAGGCGCTCGAGACGTACGACTCGGTGATGGTCCGGCGCGATCTTGAGGCCGACGGGGGGTTCGCGGAGTTCTTCGCGCCTCCGGAGCCCGTGGAGGCGCGGGATCCGTCCGCGCAACGCTCGTCGGCCGGACGCTCACCGGCCGGCGCGTTGGCAGAGCAGCGGTCGGCGGCGGTGTCGCCGGCGGGTTCCTCGGCCGGCGCGTCGGCAGGCACGTTGGCCGCGCAACGCTCGTCGGCCGGTTCCTCGGCCGGCGCATCGGCAGGCCAGCGGTCGGCGGCGGTGTCGCCGGCGGGTTCCTCGGCCGGCGCATCGGCAGGCACGTTGGCCGCGCAACGCTCGTCGGCGGGTTTCTCGGCCGGCGCGTCGGCATTGCCAGTGGCGAGTGCGGCTGCCGCCGGGGTGGCGAATGCGTGGGCGGGTGCGGCCGGGGCTGCGGGGGCGCCGGTCAGGGCGGGGGATGCAGCTGGGGTGACTGCCGAGGCGGCAAATGCGACCGATCCTGCAGGATGTTCGTGCACAGACCCGTATGTCGATTTCGGGACCAATCCTGCAGTCCCGTCGGCGGCCGGGAGCACTGACAGGCGCTCGACAGAGCACGGGTCGTGCCCGGACACCGGGCTGATCCGTGTCACGGGCCAATCGCAAGGGGCCGCCACCCGACATAAGGTTCCTGGGGGGAACCGATTGCAGGATGAGCGGGGGCCCGGCGCGGGTTGGGTGCTGCAGGAGAACAAACTGCAGGGTAGGGTCTCCGGCCCCTGCGGCCCGGATCGGGGAAACGATGGCCTGCGCGGCGCTCCTGGCGTGCCGGTGCCGCTCGGGCGCATCGTGCCATCCCTGCATGCCGACCCGCCACCGCTGCATGCCGCCCCGCCAGTGCGCGCCGCTCCACCGCTGCATGCCGACCCGCCAGTGCGCGCCGCTCCACCAGTGCATGCCGACCCGCCACCAGTGCGCGCCCCGCTGGGGTGGCGTGTCGCGCCGTCAGGTTGTTCCGTCTCGCCGGCCGTTGCGCATGCGCTTGCCACGGAGGCCGGCTTCGTCGACGAGATGGGCCAGCTCAACCACGCTCGCGGTGGACGGTGGCGACGCGGGTCTCGTGGCCTGGTCGGTGCGGGGCCGGATCCCGCCGAGCACGGGAACGGGCGTCCGGTGCGTCGCGAGGACGAGGGGCGGGGGGAGGGGGGCGCCAGGGAGCCCGAGGTGTCGGCCCGGCGGAGCTGGCAGCCGGACGAGCGAGGACAGTCGAACGGGAGAGGACAGCCGAACGGGAGAGGGCAGCCGGAGGGGGCAGGCGGGCTCGGGTCGGAGCGCACCCGACACGTGCCCTCCGACGACGAGGGCGGCCCGGGCGACACGCCGGTGAGCATCGCCTGGCTGCGAGCCGAACGAGAGCACGGGCCGGCGAGGATGCTCGAGCAGCGAATATCGTCCGCGCTCGGGGAGCCGGCAGCAGGGCGCCCGGCGACTGGAGGCCCGGTGGCGGCCAGGAGCCTGGCGCCCGCGGTCCGGGACGTGGCGGGAGGGCCCTGGGTTCCGGCGAGCATGGCCAGGCGATCGATGGAGGCTCGCTCGCGGCTCCGCTCAGCCCCGGCCGCGGGTCCCGTCTCTACCGATCGGCCGACCGCGTCCTCTGCCGCGTCCTCTGCCGCGCCCGCTGTACGTCCCGATCAGGTTACTGGCCTCGATATGGCCGCCCGTCCGGCCCCGGCCGCCCATCCCCCCCCCCCCTCTC
>JAJYDP010000134.1 GCA_021777365.1 Chloroflexota bacterium
GCCGAAGTAGAGGCCGCCGGTGAGCTCGCGGACGATCAGGACGTCCACCCCGCGGACGACGTCCGGGCGCAGCGTGGAGGCGTCCACCAGGGCCGGCTCCGCGGCCACGGGCCGCAGGTTGGCGAACAGCTCCAGCCCGCCGCGCAGCGCGAAGAGCGCCTGCTCCGGGCGCACGGCGGCGTTCGGGTCGTCCCACTTCGGCCCGCCGACCGCGCCGAGGTAGACGGCGTCGGCCCGCCGGCACGCCTCCAGGTCCGCGTCGCGGATCGGCACGCCGTACGCGTCGATCGCCGCCCCGCCGACCAGCAGCTCCTCCCAGTCCAGCGCGAACCCGAAGCGGCCGGCCGCCGCGTCCAGTACCCGCCGGCCGGCCGCCACCACCTCCGGACCGATACCGTCCCCCGGGATCGCGACGATCCGGTAGATGGTGGCCGCCGTCCCCGGCCCCGTGCCGCCCCGCGCCGTGTCCCCGGCGCCGGACCCGGGGTCGCCCCGTCGCGCCACGCGATCCGGTCCGCTCACGGGAGCCGCCCGGCGGCCGCGCCGCGTGCCTGGGCCGCAGCCGCCTCTCCGCCTTCGGCCGCCGCCCGCGCCTCGGCGTGCAGCTTGTTGGCCGCGGTCACGTACGCCTCCAGCGACGACTCGATGATGTTCGTGGAGAGCCCGTGGCCGGTGGCCTTCTGCGGCGGCTCGTCCGTGTCGCTGGAGCGGTGGCAGCGGACCAGCGCGCTGCCCTGGGCGTCCTCGCCCGCGGTGACCGCGCGGATCTCGTAGTCGTCCAGGACGGGGTGCCAGCCCACGATCGGCTCGAGCGCGTCGTCGACGGCGCGGTAGAGCGCGTCGACGGGCCCGTTGCCGCTCGCCTCGGCCTGCCGTGTCTCATCGCCGACGGTGAGCGTCACGGTCCCGGTGGAACGGCCCCCGTGGGCGCTGGTCACGCTCCAGCCGCCCAGCGCGATCCCGTCGGACACCTCGGAGGCCTGCTGGCCGACCAGCGCGAGCAGGTCCGCGTCGGTGACCTCCTTCTTGGAATCCGCCAGCGCGATCGCCTCGCGATAGACGGCGTCGAGCGCCTCGCCCTCGAGGTCGACACCCAGCTCGCGGAGCTTGCCCTGGAGGCCACGCCGGCCGGAGAGCTTGCCGATGGACAGGGTGCTGCCGGCCAGCCCCACCGACTGGGGGGTCATGATCTCGTACGTCAGGGGGTTCTTGATCACGCCGTCCTGGTGGATCCCCGACTCGTGGGCGAAGGCGTTGGCGCCCACGACCGCCTTGTTGGGCTGGACCACGAAGCCGGTCAGGTAGCTGACCAGCCGGCTGGCGTTCATGATCTGCTCGGTCTGGACGTGGCTCGCCAGCCCGGGGAACTGCGTGGGGCGCGTGCGGAGGCTCATCACAACCTCCTCGAGGGAGGCGTTGCCGGCGCGCTCGCCCAGCCCGTTGACGGTCACCTCGACCTGCCGCGCACCCGCCTGGACGGCCGCGAGCGTGTTCGCGGTGGCCAGCCCCAGGTCGTTGTGGCAGTGCACGCTGACCACCGCGCCCGACCCGACCCGGTCGACCACCCGGCCGACCAGCGCGCCGAACTCGGCGGGGATCGCGTAGCCCACCGTGTCGGGGATGTTCACGGTGGTGGCGCCGGCGTCCACGACCGCCTCGTAGACCCGGAGCAGGAACTCCGGGTCCGTCCGGCTGGCGTCCTCGGCGCTGAACTCGATCTCGGCGTCCCGGCCCAGCGCCTGCCGCCCGTAGCGGACCCACTGGACGGACGCCGCGAGCGCCTCCTCGCGCGACATGCGCAGCTTGTGCTTGAGGTGGATGTCGCTGGTCGCGATGAAGACGTGCAGGTGCGGCCGCTCGGCGACGCGGATCGCCTCCACCGCCCGCTGCGGGTCCCCCTCCCGGCAGCGCGCCAGCGCCGCCACCGCGACGCCCCGGGTCTCCTTCGCGATCCGGTTGACCGCCTCGAAGTCGCCGGGTGACGAGGCGGGGAAGCCGGCCTCGATGACGTCCACGTCGAGCCGGACGAGCGCGCGCGCGACCTCCAGCTTCTCGGCGACGGTGAGCCCTGCGCCGGGGGCCTGCTCGCCGTCCCGCAGCGTGGTGTCGAAGATCCGGACGCGGCCGGGCTCCACCCGGCCGGGCCCGGTCGCTCCTCCGGTTACTGGTACGCCTGCCGCCCCGCTCATCGGGATGCCTCCCCGCGCGACCCCTCGGCGGACGCCTGCGCCTGCTCCGGGCGCACCTCCACCGGGTTGAGCCAGCGCATCCTGGATCGCAGGTCGGCCCCGACCCGCTCGATCAGGTGGTCCTGGTCCTGGCGCCGCAGCCGGCTGAACTCCGGGCGCCCAGCCTCGTTCTCGGCGATCCAGCGCCTCGCGAACGACCCGTCCTGGATCTCCTTCAGCACCTGGCGCATGGTTTCGCGCACGTGTGCATCCACGATCCGGGGGCCGGAGACGTAGTCGCCGAACTCCGCGGTGTCGCTCACGCTGAAGCGCATGAAGTTGAGCCCGCCGCGGTACATGAGATCCACGATGAGCTTCAGCTCGTGCATCACCTCGAAGTAGGCGAGCTCGGGCTGGTAGCCGGCCTCCACCAGCGTCTCGAACCCGTTCTTGACCAGGTTCGAGACGCCGCCGCAGAGGACCGCCTGCTCCCCGAAGAGGTCCGTCTCGGTCTCCTCGGCGAAGGTCGTCTCCAGGACGCCGGCACGCGTGGCGCCGAGCGCCCGGGCGTACGCCAGCACGCGGGCGCGGGCCGTGCCCGTCTCGTCGCGGTGCACGGCGAAGAGCGCCGGCACGCCGCCGCCCTCCACGTACACGGAGCGGACGAGGTGGCCCGGACCCTTGGGCGCCACCATGCCCACGTCGACCCCGCCGGGCGGGTCGATCAGGCCGAAGTGGATGTTGAAGCCGTGGGCGAACATCAGGAGCTGGCCCGGCCGGAGGTTCGGCGCGATCTCCGCGTCGTAGACCCCCTTCTGGGCCGTGTCCGGCACCAGGATCATGATCGCGTCGGCCTGGCGGGTCGCCTCCGCCACGTCCGCGACGCGCAGCCCCGCCTCGGACGCGATGGACCGGCTCTTGCTGGTGGGCGGCAGCCCGACCACCACGTCGACGCCGGAATCGCGAAGGTTGAGCGCGTGGGCGTGGCCCTGGCTCCCGTAGCCGATGATCGCGACCGTCCGGCCCTGCAGGGCGGACGGATCGGCATCGGGGTCGTAGTACATGCGCGCCGTCACTTCGCCACTCCCTCGTACTCCACCACCTGGGGCCCGCGCACCATCACCGTGGAGCCGGTGCGGACCATCTCCTTGATCCCGAACCCGCCGACGAGCGCCACGAGCGCGTCGATCTCGTCCTCGGTGCCGGTGGCCTCCACGATCACCGAATCGGCGGCCACGTCCACCACGCGGCCCTTGTAGAGCTCGACGACCTTGAGGACTTCGGCGCGCGTGCTGTTGGTCGCGCGCACCTTGATCAGCGCGAGCTCGTGCTCGATGCGCGGCTCGGCTGTGACGTCCTGCACCTTGAGGACGTCGATCAGCTTGTAGAGCTGCTTGGCCGCCTGCTCCACGGCGACGTCATCGCCGCGGAGCGTGATGGTCATGCGGCTCACGTCCGGGCGCTCGGTGTGGCCCACGGCGAGCGACTCGATGTTGAAGTTGCGGGCCCGGAAGAGGTTCGCCACCCGGTTGAGGACACCGGGCCGGTTGTTGACCACCGCGACGAGGACGTGGCGGTGGGCCGTCCCCGTGCCGGGGATGGCGCGCTCGGCGTTCGTGGCGGGCGCGGCGGCTGCCGGACGGGCCGGGGAAGGGGCGCTCGCCGGCGTCGCGGGCGCCCCCGTCGGCGCGGCGGCAGAGGTCACGGGATCGCTCATTCGTCGGCCCCTCCCCACTCCTCGATCAGGTCGGACAGTCCCTTGCCGGCGGGCATGAACGGGAAGACGTTCTGCTCGTCGGCGATGCGGAAGTGGACGAGGGCCGGGCCGTCGACCGCCTGGGCGGCGGCGATCGCCGTGGGCACCTCGTCGGGAGTCGTCGCCCGGAAGGCGGGGATCCCGTATGCCTCGGCGAGCTTCAGGTAGTCGGGCCCGAGCAGGTGCGCGGAGTGGTAGTTGCCGGCGTAGATCAGCTCCTGCCACTGCCGGATCATGCCGAGCTTGGTGTTGTCGAGGACGGCGATCTTGACCGGGATGTGCTCCTGCACGAGGGTGCCGAGCTGCTGCATCGTCATCTGGAACCCGCCATCGCCGCAGATCGCCCACGTCTCCTTGTCGGGGCGGCCGACGGCCGCGCCCATCGCGGCGGGCAGCGCATAGCCCATCGTGCCCAGGCCACCCGAGCTCAGGTGCGCGTCCGGCCGCCGGAACCCGCCGTACCGCGCCACCCACATCTGGTTCTGCCCGACGTCCGCGACGAGCGTCGCGTCGTAGTTGGCGGCGGCGCCGATCTGCTCGACCACGTAGTCGGCCGAGAGGAGGCCGTCGCGCCAGGCGCCGGAACCGTGCCAGCTGCGCGACTCCGACTCGCGCCGCCAGGCGGCGAGCTGCTCGAAGTACGCCGCGCGATCCGCCGGGCGCCGCTCGGCCACCAGCGGCGTCAGCGCGGTGAGCACACGCCCGACGTCGCCCACGATGGGCACGTCCACCGAGACGTTCTTGCCGATCTCGGCCGGATCGATGTCGACGTGGATGATCCTGGCGCCCGTCGCGTACGTGCTCACCTTCCCGGTCACACGGTCGTCGAAGCGCATGCCGAGGGCGATCAGCAGGTCGGCCGACTGGATCGCGCGGTTCACGTGCTTCCAGCCGTGCATCCCCATGTAGCCGTACTCGAGCGGATGCGTCTCGTCCATGGCACCGACGCCCAGCAGGGTGTGCGCCACCGGGATCTGGGCGCGTTCCGCGAAGGCGCGGAGCTGGTCCGAGGCACCGGCGAGCAGGATCCCGTGGCCGGCCAGGATCACCGGGCGGGTCGCCTCGTCGATCATCTTCGCGGCCAGGCGGAGCTGCCGCGGGTGCCCATCGTAGGTGGGACGGAAGCCGGGGATGGCGGCCAGCACCGTCTCCTCGTCGGGGTGCTGCGCCCGGGTCTCCTGCTGGAGCGCGTCCTTGGTGATGTCGATGTGCACGGGGCCCGGGCGCCCGGTCCGGGCGATGTGGAACGCCTCGGCGAAGACGTGCGGGAGATCGTTCGCGTCGCGCACGAGGTAGTTGTGCTTGGTCATGGGGAGCGTGATCCCCGTGATGTCGATCTCCTGGAACGCGTCCTTGCCGAGCAGCGCGGCGGCGACGTTCCCGGTGATCGCGACCATGGGAACCGAGTCGAGCATCGCGTTGGCGATGCCGGTGACCAGGTTCGTGGCGCCGGGGCCGGAGGTGGCGAGGCACACCCCCACCTGGCCGGTGACCCGGGCGTAGCCATCTGCCGCGTGGGCCGCCCCCTGCTCGTGGCGGACGAGGACGTGGCGCAGCTGCGGGTAGTCGCCCAGCACGTCGTAGAGGGGCAGCAGCACGCCGCCGGGGTAGCCGAAGATGACATCGACGCCCTGGCGCAGGAGCGACTCGCAGACGACGTCGGCGCCGATCCGCGTGCGGCCGCGGGGCTTCGCCTCCTGGAGCATCTCGGCGCGGGCGTGCTCGATCGCGCTCGCCTCGGGGGTGCCGGCGCCCGGCAGGTGCCGTCCCGGCGCCCGTGTCGTCATCGTCATCCTGGGTCTCCCGCTGCAAAACGAAAGACCCTCGCCTTCCGGCGAGGGTCCCTGATCGGTCCGGCGACGCGCCTAGCGGCGCACGCTCCGTCTCCCGTCAGGCTCCCGCCGGGAGCCGCTAATAAGGGAGAGCACCCCCTGGCCGAGGAGCCGGAGGATGCCGAGAAGCGTTACGTCTACGATGGAGTCGTCGGGCAGGCGCACCGGCACCCGGCGACCGTCAGCCGTCACGGCGACGGCGACGCGATCCCGGTTCGTGTGCGTCTGGCCCAACGGGTTCTCCACGTACGGTTGAGGCGGCAGTGTACCCGCGTCCGCTGCTGTTGTCCACAGCCGCGCTGCCGCCGGCCACCCCCGCCCCGCCGGGCGTGCCGGGCGTCGCCGCACGGGATCCCGGGCCGCCCGGCAAAATGAGGGACGTGGAACGACCCATCGGCCGGCTGCGCAGCCTGGCCCTCACCTCCCTTGCCCACTTCACCAACGACGGCACCGTCTTCTTCGTGCCGGTGATCGCCGCCATCGTGGCCTCGCACCGGAGCGTGCCGCCGATCGTCGTCACGGTGCTGTTCCTGGTCTTCTACACCTCGTCCACGGTCCTGAGCCTCTTCGTGGGAAGGCTGTCGGACCGGCTCGGGCGGCCCGCCTCCCTGATGGGCATCGGGCTGGGCATCCTCTCGGTGGGGCTGCTCGGCTTCTACCTCGCCCTGGCGGAGACCTCGGGCACCGAACTGGTGGTGGCGCTGCTCGTGGCGGCGTTCCTGACCGGGGCCGGGAGCTCCTTCTACCACCCGCTGGGGGCCTCGGTCCTGCAGGCGACCTTCCGCGACCGCTCGATGGGCACCGCCATGGGGATCAACGGGGCGATGGGCAGCCTGGGTCGAGCGCTGTACCCGTCGCTCTACTTCGTCGCCGGGGCCGTCATCGCCGGCTACGGGTCGATCGTCGTGTTCGCGCTCGTCGGCTTCGCGGCGGGACTGGCGATCTGGTTCGGCGTCCAGGTCCCCGCCTCGGCGCGCCCGGCACGGCAGGCGGCGCCGTCCGGCGCGGCGACAGGGCCGGATGCCGCGGCCGCTGCAGGCAGCGCGCCGGCGCAGGTCGGCGGGCCGGCGGCGGGCGAGGGCATCCTGACGGCCGGCACGGCACCGGCGCAGCCGGGCGAGCGTGGCCCGATGACCGGCACGGCACCGGCGCAGGCGGGAGCGGGTTCTCCCGGCGCCGCCCGCTCGTCGAACACCCTGACGCGCGGCATCCTGATCCTCACCGCGGTCGCGTTCCTGCGCTCGTCGGCCACGCAAGGGATCGCGTCCTGGATCCCGACCTACCTGGCCACGCAGAAGGGCCTGGGCGTCAGCGGGAACCTCGGGCTGGCGGTCACGATCATGTACGCGGCCGCGATCATCGGGCAGCCCACCTTCGGGCTGATGGTGGATCGCTTCGACAAGCGGGCCGTCCTGGCCCTGAGCTCGGCCGGCGGCGCGGTCACGACGATCGGGTACCTCGCGATGGGGTCCGGCTGGATCGGCGAGGTCTGGCTCTTCGCCTTCGGGTTCTTCGTCTTCAGCGGGTTCCCGCTCCTCCTCTCGATGGTCGGCGATTACGTACCGCGCGGCGAGACGTCGCTCGCCAACGCGCTCGTGTGGGGCATCGGCTCCACCGCGGGTGGCGCTGTCGGGCCCCTGGTGGCCGGTGCCCTGACCGGCGGCGACTACGCGCGACTCGGGTTCGCGTTCACGGTCCTGGCTGCCGCGGCCCTCGTCTCCGCCGCGGCCACGGGCCTGGTTCCGAAGGCCGCCCGCCCCGCCCGCATGCGCGCGTTCGCCTGAACCGCGAGTGCCCTCGCGCGCCGCGGCGCGCCGACGCGACCGCCCGGCCGGTTCGCGGACCGGTCCGGCGAGCCCTTCCGGGCCGGTCGGCCGCATCTGGTACCCTGCCCGCACGGTCCCAACCCCACGCACGAGACTGCCCTCATGACCGAGACACCCCGCCCGCGCACCCTGGTCGAGAAGATCTGGGACGACCACGTCGTCCGGCAGGAGGAGGGCGCCCCCGCCATCCTCGCCATCGACCTTCACCTCGTCCACGAGGTCACCAGCCCGCAGGCCTTCACCGGCCTTCGCGCCCGCGGCCTGCCGGTCCGGCACCCCGAGCGGACCGTGGCCACGGAGGATCACTCGATCCCGACGCTCCCGCGCACCGGCCGCGACCTGCCCACGGTGGACAGCCAGGCCGCGTTCCAGGTCGCGCAGCTGGAGCGCAACTGCCGCGACTTCGGCATCCCGCTGCACGGCGTCGGCTCCGACACGCAGGGGATCGTGCACGTGATCGGCCCCGAGCTCGGCCTGAGCCAGCCCGGGATGACCATCGTGTGCGGGGACTCGCACACCGCCACGCACGGCGCGGTGGGCGCCCTGGCGTTCGGGATCGGGACCAGCGAGGTCGAGATGGTCCTCGCCACGCAGTGCCTGCTGCAGCGCCGCCCGAAGACCTACGAGGTCCGGGTGGACGGGCGGCTGGCGCCGGGTGTCTCGGCCAAGGACATCATCCTGGCCCTGATCGCACGGATCGGCGTCGGCGGCGGGACCGGGCACGTCTTCGAGTACACCGGCGAGGCGATCCGCGCGCTCGGCATGGAGCAGCGGATGACGATCTGCAACATGTCGATCGAGGGCGGTGCGCGGGCCGGCCTGGTCGCGCCGGACGACACGACGTTCGAGTACCTCCGCGGGCGCCGGCACGCACCGCAGGGCGCCGCGTGGGACGCCGCGGTGGAGCGCTGGCGGACGCTCCCCTCGGATCCCGGCGCCGTGTACGACCGCTCCATCACGCTCGACGCGTCCGCGCTGGAGCCGATGGTCACCTACGGCACGAACCCGGGCATGGGGATCGGGATCGGCGGGCACATCCCCGACCCGTCGGCCGCCCCCGACGAGGCGGGACGGCGCGCGCTGGAGAAGGCGCTCGGGTACATGGACCTGCGGCCGGGTGAGCCCATCGCGGGCCGGAAGGTCGACGTGGTCTTCATCGGTTCCTGCACCAACAGCCGGATCGGCGATCTGCGGCAGGCCGCGGCGCTGCTCCGGGGCCGGCACGTGGCCGCCGGGACGCGGCTGCTGGTGGTGCCGGGCTCGCAGCAGGTCAAGGCGCAGGCCGAGCGCGAGGGCCTGGACGAGGTCTTCCGCGCGGCCGGCGGCGAGTGGCGAGAGTCGGGCTGCTCCATGTGCATCGCCATGAACGGCGACCAGCTCGAGCCGGGCGAGTACGCCGTGAGCACCAGCAACCGGAACTTCGAGGGTCGCCAGGGCACCGGCGGACGCACGTTCCTCGCCTCGCCGCTCACCGCGGCGGCGAGCGCGATCGCCGGCGTGGTCGCCGATCCGCGGCCGCTCGTGGCTCGCGATCCAGCGGTGGTGGGAGGTCGCTGAAGATGCCCGAGCCCGTCGCGCCGTTCACCAGCCGCGTCATCCCGCTCCCGGCGGAGAACGTCGACACCGACCAGATCATCCCCGCCCGCTTCCTGAAGACGACCGAGAAGTCCGGCCTGGCGGAGGGCCTCTTCTACAACTGGCGCTACCTTCCGGACGGGACGCCGCGCCCGGACTTCGTGCTGAGCCGGCCCGAGATGGCCGGCCGCGCCGTTCTCCTCGGGGGCCCCAACTTCGGTCCGGGCTCGTCCCGCGAGCATGCCCCGTGGGCCCTGCTGGCGTGGGGTATCCGCGCGGTGATCTCCACCGGGTTCGCCGACATCTTCCGCCAGAACGCCCTGAAGAACGGGCTCCTGCCCATCGCGGTGCCGACCGAGCGGCACGCCGCGCTCTTCGAGCTGGTGGCGGCCGACCCCGACGTCGAGCTGACGGTGGACCTGGCCGCGCAGTCGGTTCGCGTGCTGCCCAGCCGACCCGGCGTCGCGGCCGCCGCCGCCGTCGGGGAGACGTTCCCGTTCGAGATCGACCCGTTCGCGCGGCAGATGCTCCTCGAGGGCACCGACGAGATCGGCTACGTCCTCGGCCGGCTTCCCGCGATCGAGACCTGGGAGGCGGCGCGCCCCGCGAGGGTGAACACGCTGGCGTAGGCCACGTCGGCCGTCCGGCCCGCGGTCTGCGCCGGGCCTGCGCCGAGCCTGACCCTGCGGCGGGCCTGACCCCGCGGCGAGCCTGACCCTGCCATTGCGCGGGCCCCTGCCGGCGCACCGGTTCCTGCCATCGCGCGGGCCCCTGCCGGCGCACCGGTTCTTGCCATTGCGCGGGCCCCTGCCGGCGCACCGGTTCTTGCCATTGCGCGGGCCCCTGCCGGCGCACCGGTTCTTGCCATCGTTCACCCGGTGAACGCCGGACGACCCGGGTCGTGGGCGGCCGTGCA
>JAJYDP010000135.1 GCA_021777365.1 Chloroflexota bacterium
GCGGATGCTATGATCGCCCGCGCTGCGGAGAGGTCGCATAGTGGCCTAGTGCAGCGGTTTGCTAAACCGCCGAGTGGGGTAACCTGCTCCGAGGGTTCGAATCCCTCCCTCTCCGCCACTCCTTGCGCGCGCCCGTAGCTCAGTGGATAGAGCGTCAGGTTGCGGACCTGAAGGCCGTGAGTTCGAGTCTCGCCGGGCGCGCCATTCATCGCAATCAGAAGGGCCCCTCGGACGCCGTCTGAGGGGCCTTCGTATGCCTGCCGGCCTCGACCGGGCTGGGGCGTCCGCAGGCCGTTGATCCTCCAGGTTGGCCCACGCGTGTGAGCCGGGCGGGGCTGGGCAGGGATGTCCGCCCGCTTCCGTCCTCCGCCGAGCCCCCGCCCGCATCTGCGGTCCGCTGCGGTGTCACGCGGTCGAAGCACGCTCGTGACCCCGACCCGCCACACGGTCGTCGCCGGTGGGCGGAGCGGCGCGACGCAGGGCACGACCGTCGCGACCGACTGGTGCGCCCAACTCCATCGCGGGCACGCCGGGGCGCGGGACGGGCCGTCCGGTGGGGCTATCCCCACCACGAACACGCCCGCTGCCCGGCTGGGCGGGGGCACCGCCGCGGTCCATCGTGGTGCCACGCGACGGCGCACGGCCGACCGGACGGTCGACGTCTCGGCCGGCACCGCCGCGATCACCTCAGGGAGGACCCAGATGAACCCGCGTCGCCTCTACCGCAGCCAGGACCGCATGCTCGCGGGCGTCGCCGGCGGGATGGCGGAGTACCTCGACCTCGACCCCACCATCGTGCGCATCGGCTGGATCGTGGTCGGCCTTGCGTCGGCGGGCATGGCGCTGATCGCGTACATCCTGCTGGCGATCGTCATCCCAGCACGTCCGTATCCGGCCGCGAGCGGCACGTGGGGGAGCCCCCCGGCATCGGGCACGTGGCCCGGCCCGGCGAGCGCCCCTGGCGGCGCTTGGCCGCCGAGCGCCGGCGGGCCGGGCACAGGCGCCGGCTGGCCGGACCCGGGTGGCGGCCACGGAGACGCCTGGGCGAGCCCGCCCGCCGCGCCCGCATGGCCGGCGCAGGCGTCCGCCTGGGCGCCGCAGCCGGCGACACGCCCCGCCTCCCGCGGTCTGGGTGCCGCGGCGGTCGTGGGCGTCGTGCTCGTGGTCATCGGCGCCATCGCGCTGGCCGACGCGGCGCTGCCCGGCATCCGTGCCGGGATCCTGCTCGGGCCGGCCGTGCTCATCACCTTGGGCGCCGCGCTCCTGGCGGCCTCGATCCGCCGTCCGGCCGACGCTTCCCCGGCTGTCGCCCCTGCCCCGGCCGCGACGTCCCCGGCGGGCGGCGGGCCTGCCGCGCCGCCAGAGCCGACGCCCTGGCCCGCGTCGGGCGCGAGCCCGTCCGACGCTCCCGCCGAGATGCCCGCCGACGTCTCGGCCGGAGGCGAGCCCGGCGGGGCCTGACGGCCCCGGGGCAGGCCGCGGGCCCCTCGTGCTGGTTCGGTGCCAAGCGGCACCGAACCGGCACCTTCGCTCGGGCGAGTCGGTACCTTCTGGGCGGCCGCCGCGCTTGCGGTCGGCCGCCATGCGTGCAACCTTCGGCCCGGGCCGTGCCTCAGAGGCGCGACAGGGCTCCCTCGGGGGTCCGCCAGGCCAGCCGTCCCATGACGCCGGCGCACGGAGGATTGCACGCCCATGACCATCGGCCACGCTCGGCGGCTCGCCGCCGTCTCCGCCCTCGCCGCGCTGCTCGCCCTGCCGGGCATGGCGTTCGCGGCGACCAACCCCCAGATCGCCTCGACGGGAGGCATGACCGCCACGCTGCCCATCCTGGGCGGCGGGGTCAGCGTCACCGTGGCGCTCGACCCGGCCGGCAACATCTCGGGCGTGACGGTCAGCGATCCGTCGCTCGCCCAGTCCGCGTCGAGCAGCGGCTTCGTCAAGTTCGCCACCGCCGACGGCAAGACCAAGGTGGTCGTGAAGGCGATGGGCAGCAGGCTGGCCATCAGCGCCAGGGTCACCACGCTCGCCGACCTGGTCGGCACGGGCACCTGGTCCGCGAACGTGTTCGGCAATGGCGTGTCGTCGGCGCAGTACACGATCGGCGCCGACGCCAGCGGCAACCCCACGGTCGCCCTGACCGACCCGACCCCGCTCGCATCCGGGGTGACGTGGACCGCCGGGACACCGCAGGCATGGGACCGCGAGGGATCGGCCTCGGCCGTCGCCGGCGGGACGTTCACCTACAACGGCTTCACCAAGACCCTCTGGATCGCGGTGCAGGTCGAGCCCGGCACCGACGGCGAGCCCCCGAGCGCGTCGCTCAAGATCACGCTGTCCGGGCGCGACGTCCAGGCCCTGACCGGCACGCTCGCCCAGCTCGCGGCCGCCGGCACGCGCACCTGGTCCGGATACCTGTGCGATGGCACGACCAAGGTCAGCGTCAGCTACCACGTGAACGCCGACGGCACGATCGCCCTCGACGGCACGACGGGCGGCACGGCGGTGCAGCGCAGTGGCGAGCGCGGCCTGCTGGTCGTGTTCAAGGGCACCAACGTCGGGTTCTCCGCGTTCCTCAAGGACAACCACGACGGCACGTACACGCTCGTTGCCCGCGGCCGATCGGGCTACTGCGGCCGTCGTGACGGCCACCACGCCGCCGACGGCGGCGGGTGGCAGGACGGCAATCAGCCGGGCGCCCAGACCTCCTTCGGCGGCTGGGGCGGCTCCTTCGGCGGCTGGGGCGGCTCGGGCCGAGGCGGCGATTGACCCCGTCGGCGCGCAGCGTCCCGGACGTCCCGGCTTGACCCGGGACGCCATGCGGCCCCGGCAGCCTGCCGGGGCCGCCGTCCTGCTGCTGGCGGCCCTGCTGCTGGCCGCCTGCAGCCCCGCCACCGCGCCGTCCGGGTCGAGGCTGGCGCCGGGCTCACCCGGGCTGGACGCGCCGTCGTCCACCCCTGCGGCAGCCTCCTCCGCCGCATCGCCGTCTGGCCGGCTGGCTGCAGCCCTGGCGGCGATGGACGGGGGCTACACGTACACCGCCACGGTCACCGTGGGCGCGAGCGCGGTCTCGACGGCCAGGGGCCGCTCCGTCGGCGGCTCGAGCGAGTTCGTCCTCACCTCCAATGGCGCCTCGGTCACCTACCGGGCGATCCCGCCCAGGGCCTGGGTCGAGCAGCCGGGCGGCGCATGGGTGGCCGTCAGCGGCAAGGTGCCCGCGGGCAGCCCGATCGCCGCGCTCGCCGGTCCCACGGGGATCGCCGTGGTCGCCGACGACGCGAAGGGGCTGGCGCTGGACGCCTCGTACCCGCCCGCCGCGCTCGGCCTCGGCGGCAGCAAGCCCGTCACCGTCCGCCTCCTCGTCGCGCCCGACGGCACTGTGACGGCCATCTACCGGACGGCCGTCGGCACCGACGCCGCCTCCTCGACCAGCGTGTTCACGCCGGCATCGGGCCTGGCGCCGATCACCGCGCCGCCCCAGTGACGCTACGGGCAGTGCCGGAGGGCTGACCCTAGGCGGTTCGCCCCAGGATCTCGCGCAGCATCCGGTTGAACTTGGGCTCGTCGGCGTCCAGCGCGAAGTGGACGTTGGCCGGCTTGCGGCTCCGGAACCGGAAGTCGCACACCGTCCGGCCCACCGAAAGCTCGCCGCCCGTCTCGACGTCCACGGGGATGAACTCGGTCTTCAGGATCGTCGGGTCGATCACGGCGCACACCGCGAGCGCATCGTGGACCGGAGCGGCGCCGGCGCGGTGGGGCATCGGCTGCGTCGCGTCGTAGCCGTCGATCCGCTTGAGCACGAACCGCGCGGCGGCCTCGCCGGCGGGCGTGCCCAGCGCGCGGAGGCGGCCGGCGTCCTCGGCGGAGACCAGGGCCTGGTGCGTCGCGTCCAGCGGCACCATCCGGATCGGCCGGCCGCAGTTGACCACGATGCGCGCCGCCTCCGGGTCGAGCCAGATGTTGAACTCGGCCGACGCGGTGGCGTTGCCGTGGTCGTGGGCGCCGCCCATGAGCACGATCTCCGGGATCTTGGGCAGGATCGCGGGCTCCTTGACGATCGCCGTGGCGATGTTCGTCAGGGGGCCGACCGGCACCAGCGTGATGTCGCCGTCCGACGCCAGCAGCGTGTCGATCAGCCAGTCCACCGCGTGGCCAGGCTGCGCCTTGATCGTCGCCGCGGGGAGGTCGAGCAGGTCGCCGTGGATCCGCGAGGCGGGGTTGAGCTGCTGCATCTGCTCGCGCGCCAGCGGCCGCGACATCCCGCGGTGGACGGGCACCCCGGGCAGGCCGATCCACTCGAACACGCGGAGGGTGTTCTCGGTGGTGCTGTCGATGCCCGTGTTGCCGTTGACGGTGGTCGCGCCGACCAGGTCGATGTCCGGGGAGAGGGCGGCCGTCATCAGCGCGACCGCATCGTCGGTGCCCGTGTCGACGTCGAGGATGATCTTGGTTGCCATGCGGCCAAGTGTGCCGCAGCGGGAGCGGCGCGTGGCGGCCCGGCGATGCGGGACGCCGCCCCCGGCCGGTGCGCTACGAGGCGACCGCCGGCGTCGAGGAGGCGGCCGCCGCAGCCGACGCCTCGTGCCGCCGCAGCCGCAGTCCGGCCCAGGCGATCCACGCGGCTAGCATCGCCTGCCACACGGTCAGGACGCCGGCCAGGGCGATGCCGCCGACGGCGAACGACACTATGCCGCGCGCGTCGGCGAAGCTGGCGAAGGTCCCCGTCAGCTGCGCGAACTGCGAGCGCATGTCGCGGATCTGCTGCGCGACCTGCGACACGCCGGAGACGTTCTGGTCGAGGTTGGCCGCGAGGAAGATCGCGTCGGTCTGGACCGCGCGCAGCCTGGCCTCTAGAGCGTGCAGGTTCGCCACCGCGCCGGTGAACGGCTGCTGGCCCGCGATCGTCACGTCCATCTCCGTCGCCAGCGCTCCGGTCATGTCGGCCACCTCGGTGAGCGAGCTGGCGGCCTGCGCGACGCCGTCCCGGGCCCCGACGAGCCTGGCCGACGTGTTGTCGACGCTCTGCGCGATGCCGTCGATGGTCAGCGTCAGCTGGGTCAGCGACGCGCCCATCTGGCTCTCGGCGGTCGCGATCCGGTCGTCGAGGCTGTGAACGGCCGCGACGCCCGCCACCAGGGCGCCCCCGACGACGGCCGAGAGCACCAGGCCCACCAGGCCGAACACGAGCATGACCGTCCCCAGCCGACGGCGATCGACACCCAGCCACTCCATGGCGGCGATGGTACGGCCCGCCCGGCGGCCTCCGGGGACTGCCACGCGCACCGACTTCTGGCGCCGCTTGTACCCTCTGTTGTGGACCACACGGAGGAATGCATGGAACGGATCGGGTTCTGCGGGCTGGGCACCATGGGCCAGTACATGGCCGCCAACCTGCGCAAGGCGGGGTTCGAGGTCACGGTCTGGAACCGGACGCCCGGCAAGGCCGGCGACCTCGTGGCGCTCGGCTGCCGGGAGGCGGCGACACCGGCCGACGTCGGGCGCAGCGCCGACATCGTGGTCACCTGCGTGTCGGACACGCCCGACGTGGAGGCGGTGCTGTTCGGCCCCCAGGGGGTCGCCTCGGGCCTCGCCGCGGGCGGCATGGTGATCGACTGCTCCACCATCTCGCCCGACGCCACGCGGACCTTCGCGGCCCGACTCGCGCAGCAGGGTTCCGGCTGGGTGGACGCCCCCGTCTCCGGCGGCTCCGAGGGCGCCAAGAACGGCACCCTGACCGTCATGGTCGGCGGCTCCGACGCCGACGTTGAGCGCGCCCGGCCGGTCCTGTCCGCGATGGGCAAGACGATCACCCACTTCGGCCCCGCCGGCAGCGGCCAAGCCGTCAAGGCGGTCAACCAGGTGGTGATCTCGGGCGTCTACCTCGCGGTCGCGGAGGGCATGGTGCTCTCGATGAAGGCCGGGCTGGACCCGCAGGCGGTCGTAGCCGCCCTGGGCGGCGGCGTGGCCGGCTCGTGGATCCTCGCCAACCGCTCCGCCAAGATGGTCAACAACGTCTACCCGCTCGGGTTCAAGACCTCGCTGCACCTCAAGGACCTGGGCATCGCGCTCGACATGGCGCGCGCCCTGGGCGCCTCGCTGCCCGTCACCAGCCTCGCGGCCCAGCTGGAGGCCGGCCTGGTGGCCCGGGGCTACGGCGACGAGGACATGTCCAACCTCGCCCGGCCGATCCGGCAGCTGTCGGGCATGGAGGGCTGAGGGCTGCGGCCGCGCGCTGGTCGGCCGCATCCGCCATCCCGCGGATCGAACGAGCCCGCGCGACCCGCGCGGGCTCGTGATCGGTGCGGCAGCGGGCGCGGCACGGCCGCGTCGTTCAGTCGACCGCCGGACCGAGCGACGGGGTGAGCAGGACCGGGGTGCCCAGCTTGTGCGCGTACACCGGGCGGAAGCGGGTGGCGTCCCACTGGTCGGGCTGGACGCGGCGCGGCGGCTTGGCCGTCTCGGCCAGGGAGACGTGGGCGTACTTGCCGTCGCGGATCGCCGTCATCCGCCCGCTGACGCCGTCGGCGATGAGGTCCATCGCCACGTTGGCGTAGGTCGAGGCGACCATCGAGTCGAGCATGTCCGGCTCGCCGGAGCGCAGGTCGTAGGTCAGCTCGGACGCGACCGACTCGACGCCGGTCCGCGCCTTGATCTCGGCCGCCAGCACCTCGCCGATGTTCGCCTTGTGCCGGTGCCCGAACGCGTCGGCCTCGCCCACGTCCTTCATCTGGGCGCCCTGCCAGATCGCGCCCTCGGCCGTGATCACCATCGCGTAGCGGCTGGGGTTGTTGCGGTGGTCCTCCTTGAGCAGCGCCGCCAGCCCGTCGAGGTCGTACTCGAACTCGGGCACCACGCAGCGCGTGCTGGTCACGTACGCCGTGTACAGCGCCGTGAAGCCGGCGTCGCGGCCGAAGATGCGGAACACCCCGATGCGCTCGTGGCTGCCGAGCGTGGAGCGCTGGCGGTTGACGAGCTCCTTGGCGCGCGTGATGGCCGAGGAGAACCCGATGCAGTACTCGGTGCCGTTGACGTCGTTGTCCATCGTCTTGGGGATGGCCACCAGCGGCAGGCCGCGCGAGTAGAGGACCGACGAGAACGACAGCGTGTCGTCGCCGCCGATCGTGACCAGGTGCGTGAGGCCCAGGTGGGAGATCGTGTCCAGCACGTGGTCGGTGAGGTCGTAGACGCCGTCCGCGGTCTCCTTGTCGGCGATCGACTTGGGGTCCAGCCAGGTCGGCAGGTTCGCGGCCCGCATCTTGGTGGGGTTGGTCCGTGAGGAGTGGAGGACCGTGCCGCCGGTGCGGTCGATGGTGCGGGTGTTGTTGCGGTCCAGCACGCGCACGTACTCGGGGTCCAGCTCCGAGGTCCGGCGCTGGTGGGTGAGGCCCTCCCAGCCGCGGCGGATCCCGAGGACCTCGTAGCCCAGATCGGTGGCGCGGTAGACGACGCTCTTGATGACGGCATTGAGGCCCGGGACGTCGCCGCCGCCGGTCAGGATGCCGATCCGTCGAGGTGCTGCCATGGTGCAGGCTCCAGTAGTGGCGCGTCGGCTCGGGGGCCGACGTGAACTCGTGGTGGGCGCCGCGGAGCGCGGAGCGCCAAGCCGGTCGCCCCACGCCTGGGCGGGCTCAGTCAAGGGCCATCCTACCGTGGCGGCGGGTCGTTATGATCGATTGCATGAACTACGAGCTGTTCATGGGCGAGGCCCTCGCGGAGGCGCGCGCCGCCCTCGCCGACGGCCGGCCGGCGGTGGGCGCGATCGCCGTCGTGGACGAGGCGATGGTGGCCCGGGGCAGCAACCGGGCGGGCGAGACGGCCGACCCCACGGCCCACCCGGTGGTCACCGTGATCCGCGAGACCGCCCGCCGGCTCGGCTCGCCCCGCCTGTCGGACGTCACCGTGTTCACCACCCTGGAGCCGTGCGCCATGTGCGTCGGCGCCCTGCTGGCCTGCGACGCCGTGGCTCTGGTCTACGCCGCCCCCAACCCGGTGGACGGTGCGGCCGGCTCGGTGCTCCAGCTCGCCCACCACCCGGCGCTCGGCCGGCGCCTCCAGGTGGTGTCGGGGATCCGGCGGGAGGAGGCCGAGGAGCTCGCGGGCATCCCCACCGAGGAGCCCACCGGCGCCTGACGCGAGGCGCCGGCCCCGGGGACGGGGTTGCCGCCGGCGCAGCCGCGCGCGTTTGGTATCCTCTCGCGCGGAGAGGTGTCCGAGTGGTTGATGGTGCCGCTCTCGAAAAGCGGTGTGCGAAAGCACCGTGGGTTCGAATCCCACCCTCTCCGCCACTCCGGCGATCCAGACCCGGCGGTGACCCCGCCGGGTCTTGCTATGCTTGCCGGCGGAGAGGTCGCCTAGTGGCCTAGGGCGCCGCACTGGAAATGCGGTATGGGGCAACCCATCGCGGGTTCAAATCCCGCCCTCTCCGCCAGCCTCCACCGCCCAGTTCCCGCGGACCGCTGATGCCCGAGCCCCTCGACTCCGAGGCCCGGCCCGCCGCACTCGGGCGCCGGCGCGTGCGGGACGCGGACCTGCGGGGCCAGCGCCCGGCGACGGGGGGCTCCGTGGGACCTCCTGCTATCATCCCGGTGCCGTGCTAGGCGGGGAACTAGCGGTGCCCTGTACCTGCAATCCGCTCCAGCAGGGCTGAATTCCCTCCCGAGGTCGGCGTTCTCGAGAGCCGACGACGTTCGCGACGATGAGGGCCGGGTCCCGCGCAGCGGAGACTCGTGAACCGTGTCAGGTCCGGAAGGAAGCAGCACTCAGCGATGCGCTCCGGGTGCCGCGGAACGGCCTGGTCCGAGCCGCGGACGTTCGCTGGGCGCGGGGGCGTCCGTATCGACGGAGGGTGCACGGCATAACCTCTCGATCCGCCGCGCGATCCGCGCGGGCCGACCGCCGCAGGAGGCGCGTTGACCGAAGCGACCGCCCACCAGGCGCTCTACCGCCGCTGGCGGGCCCAGACGTTCTCCGAGATCGTCGGGCAGGAGGCGGTGGTCCAGACGCTGCGCAACGCCGTCATCACGGGCCGGGTCGCGCACGCGATCCTGTTCACCGGGCCGAGGGGGACGGGCAAGACGTCCCTGGCCCGGATCCTCGCCAAGGCCGTCAACTGCTCGGACCTCGCGCCCAACGGCGACCCCTGCGACCGGTGCCCCTCGTGCACCGCCATCCGCGAGGGCCGGGCGCTGGACCTGGTCGAGATCGACGCCGCGTCCAACCGCGGCATCGACAGCATCCGCGACCTGCGCGAGCGGCTCGCCTACGCGCCGCAGGACCTGCGCCGCAAGGTCTACATCCTCGACGAGGCCCACCAGATCACCCGCGACGGCTGGAACGCGCTCCTCAAGTCGCTCGAGGAGCCGCCCGAGTTCGTGACCTTCATGTTCGCCTCCACGCACCCCCAGGACTTCCCGCCCGCCATCCTGTCGCGCGTCCAGCGCTTCGACGTCCGGCGGCTGACGGTGGCGGAGATCACGGGCAAGTTGGACCGGATCCTGGCGGCCGACGGCCGCGACGTGGACCCCGAGGCGGTGCGGCTCGTGGCCCGGCTCGCCGCCGGCGGCATGCGCGACGCGGAGTCGATCCTGGACCAGCTCCTGAGCTCCACCGCGGGGCGGATCGACGCCGAGGCCGTCCGAGACCTCCTCGGCCTCGCCGACGCGGAGGCGGTCCGCGGCTACCTCGTCGCGCTCGTGGGAGGCGACCCCGCCGCGGGCATCGCCATCCTGGACGGCCTCGAGGAGCGCGGCCGCGACCTGCGCGTGTTCCTGGACCAGGCAGTGGACTCGCTCCGCGACCGGATGCTCGCCGACGTCGGCGAGGGGCGGCCGGTCGAGCCGGCCGTGGTCGCCGCGGCACGGCGCCTCGCCGCCATCGACACCGCCCGTCTCGGCGCCGGCGGCCTCCGGCTCCAGCTGGAGCTCGCCCTGCTCGAGGCGGCCGGCCGTCCGACGGCCACTGCCGCCGCCGCCGCCCCGCCCCCCGCCCCCCCGCCCGCCC
>JAJYDP010000136.1 GCA_021777365.1 Chloroflexota bacterium
CCCTCCCGGACCCCCCGCGAGGGCCCGTTCCGCCCCTCGAAAACGGGTTTGCGGGCCAATGCCCTCTGCTATCATCTCCGGCGCGGTGAAGGGTGGTCGCCCATGAAAGACGATCTCGGTGCCTACCTCGCGTTGTTCTCCGAGATCGGCGCGATGTACTTCGTGGGGACCATGGTCGGCGTCCTGGCTGGGTGGTGGATCGACCAGCAGTTCGGGACGCTGCCCGCCTTCGCCGTGGGCGGGGCACTCGCAGGGTTCGGCCTGAGCAGCCTTGCTGTGATCCGATTGATCAAGCGGTTTCTGGCGAGGTTCGGCTGACATGACGAACGAGCGGCGCCGACGGGGCGCCACGGCGCCCGGCGCGGCGGGCCACCGGTGACCGAGGCGCGGACCCCCGCGCCCGTCGGGCGCGGCGGCCGGACCGGCATGTCCCGCAACCGGAAGCTGGGGCTCGCGATCCTGGCCCTCATCGTGGTCGACATCCTGGCGGTCGTGTTCATGGCGCCGGCCGGGTTCCCCGACCCGAAATCCACGATCCTCCAGAACCTCGAGGCGGTGCCCCCAACCGTGGTCTGGGACCTCGCCCCGGGCTCGCCCACCCCGACCTCGGCCCTGGTGATCGAGTTCCACCCGAGCATCACCTCGAGCATCGTCGCGGCGTGGATCGTGATCGCGGTGCTGCTGCTCGTGTTCGCGATCGGGCTCCGGCGCCTCAGCCTGGTCCCCGGCCGGGCCCAGAACGCCCTCGAGATGGTCTACGAGTTCTTCGCCGGCTTCGCCGAGGGCCTGGGCGGCGAGCGGGCCCGGCCGTACATCGGGATCTTCGTGGGCCTGTGCCTGTTCATCACCCTCACCGACTGGACGGACCTGCTGATCTTCGGCGACAAGGTCAGCGCCATCCGGACCCCGACCAGCGACATCAACACCACCCTCGGGCTGGCCCTGTTCTCGTTCGTGCTGACGCACGTGGAGGGCTTCCGGCGGCTGGGCCCGCGGGCCTACCTCGGCAAGTTCTTCAACTTCGGCGGCTTCCGGCGCGGCCCGGCCGACGGCCTCATCGACCTGTACGTGGGGCTGATCGAGTTCCTGCTCGAGTTCTTCAAGCCGGTCACGCTGGCCTTCCGACTCTTCGGCAACCTGTACGGCGGCGGCATCATGCTGGGCGTCTTCACCGCCCTCGTGATCGCGTTCGTCCCGGTCCCCTTCATCGGCCTCGAGGCCCTCATCGGCGCCATCCAGGCCCTCATCTTCGCGTCGCTCACGCTCATGTATGTTCTGACCGCGATCGAGAGCCACCACGAGGAGGAGCACTCCGAACCCGCACGCGCCACGAGTCCCGCGGGCGACGTCGACGCGCACGCCGCCGTGACCCCTGGAGCCGCGGGCTGAGCCAGCGTCGACCAATCGAGCCCAACAGGTCCACGAAGGAGCCGCCCGCGACGGCGGGCCCACAGGAGGTAGTCAGTTGAACGGTGACATCGCGATGCTCGGGGCCGGGCTCGCAGCGCTCGGCGTGATCGGGCCAGGCATCGGCATCGGCATCCTGACCGGCATGTCGACCAGCGCGATGGGTCGCAATCCCGACGCGGCCGGGGTGATCCGGGCCACGTTCATCCTCGGGGCCGCGTTCGCCGAAGGCCTCGGGATCCTGGCGTTCGTCGTCGGCGTCCTCGTCGTCTTCCTGAAGTAGCACCCGGCATGGTCCCCGTCGCCCTGTCGCTCATCTCGACCGGCACCCTCGTCGGCGCGGTTCCGTCCGCGGCCGAGGGCGGTGCCGGCCTGGTGTTCAATGGGTTCTGGATCATCATCGCGACGGCCAACTTCATCTTCTTCCTGGTCCTGATCCAGCTGTTCGCGTTCGGCCCGATCTCCCGGATGCTCTCGGAGCGCCGGGGGCGCATCGAGCAGGGGCTGCGCGACGCCGAGCAGGCCCGACGCGACCGCGACTCGGCGGCGCAGGAGCACCTGGCCGCCCTCAGCGAGGCGCGCCGGGAGGCAAGCGAGATCGTCGTCCGCGCCCAGAAGGCCGCCGCCGAGCTGCGCGAGGCCGACATCAGCGCCACCCGCGAGGAGCTGGGCCGGATGCGCGAGCGCGCCGCGGCCGAGATCCAGACGGAGAAGCAGAAGGCGCTCGCCGAGCTCCACGACGAGGTCGCCGCCCTGGCCATCGCGGCGACCGCCCGGGTCCTCCAGGAGGGCATCTCGCCCGAGGTGCAGCGCAGGGTGATCGCCGACTTCCTGGCCGAGTCGTCCGGGGGGTCGAGGAACTGATGGCCCGGCCCGTCGTCGCCGCGCGCCGCTACGCGGAGGCCGCCTTCGAGGTGGCCCTGGCCGCCGACGCGCTCGACGCCTGGAACGCCGACCTCGCCTACGCGGCGTCGGTGCTCGGCATGCCCGACGTGGAGCGGATCGTGGACAGCCCGGCCATCCCGCTGCCCGACCGGACCGCGCTCATCGAGCGCCTGCTCGGCGAGCGCGTGGCGCCCGGCGTGCTGCGGACGGTGGACGTCCTGGTCGCCAGGGGCCGCGTCCGCAGCCTCGGCCGCGTGAGCGAGGAGTTCACCCGGCTGCTCAACGACCGGCGCGGCATCGTGATGGCGACCGTCACCAGCGCCGTCCCCCTGACCGCCGAGGAGACCGACGCCGTCCGGGCCCGGGTCTCGGCGATGGCGGGGGCGGCCGTGGACCTGCGGACCGCCGTCGACCCCCGCCTGCTCGGCGGGCTGACCATCCAGATCCGCGACCAGCTCCTCGACGCCTCGGTCCGCGGCCGCCTCGAGCGGCTCCGCGACCAGCTTCACGCGGGGGGTCGCCTCCGCTAGCCCCCCGCCCGTGCGCCGGCTGGACCGCCGGCGTCCACGGGAGCCCTGCGAACGACCGAACGGAGACGCGATGGCCATCCGGTCAGACGAGATCATCAGCATCATCAAGAGCCAGATCGAAGGCTTCGAGGGCGCTGCCGAGACGCGGAGTGTCGGCACCGTGGTCGAGGTCGGCGACGGCATCGCCCAGATCTACGGCCTCGACGCCGCGCTCGCCTCCGAGCTGCTCGAGTTCCCGGGCGGGGTGATGGGCATGGCCCTCAACCTCGAGGAGGAGACCGTCGGCGCGGTCATCCTC
The DNA here is from genome assembly GCA_021777365.1 of Chloroflexota bacterium. Next base: position 3,121 of record JAJYDP010000136.1, read on the forward strand.
GGTGACGCCACCGCGATCAAGGAGGGCGACACCGTCCGCACCACCGGGCGCGTGGTGGAGGTGCCCGTCGGGGCCGGCCTGCTCGGGCGCGTCGTGGACCCCCTCGGCCGCCCGCTCGACGGCAAGGGCGACATCCCGCACACCAAGACCCGCCCGGTCGAGCGCATCGCCCCCGGCGTCATCATCCGGCAGGGCGTGGACACGCCGGTCCAGACCGGCATCAAGGCCATCGACGCCCTGATCCCGATCGGCCGCGGCCAGCGCGAGCTGATCATCGGCGACCGCCAGACCGGCAAGACCGCGATCGCGATCGACACGATCATCAACCAGAAGGGCGGCGACCTGGTCTGCATCTACGTCGCGATCGGGCAGAAGCTCTCGACCGTCGCCCAGACCGTGGCCACGCTCGAGAAGTACGGCGCGATGGACCACACGATCGTGGTCGTCGCCGGCGCCGAGGACCCCGCCCCGCTCCAGTACCTCGCCCCCTACGCGGGCGTGGCGATGGGCGAGGAGATCATGGAGGCCGGCGTGGACGTGGGCGGCCGGCTGGTCAAGGACGCCCTGTGCGTCTACGACGACCTGTCCAAGCACGCCTGGTCGTACCGCGAGATGGCCCTGCTCCTCCGCCGGCCGCCCGGCCGCGAGGCGTACCCGGGCGACGTGTTCTACCTCCACAGCCGGCTGCTCGAGCGCGCCGCGCGGCTCAACGAGGAGAACGGCGGCGGCTCGCTGACAGCCCTGCCGATCATCGAGACGCAGGCGAACGACGTGTCCGCCTACATCCCGACCAACGTCATCTCGATCACCGACGGCCAGATCTTCCTCGAGACCGACCTGTTCAACGCCGGCCAGCGGCCCGCCATGAACATCGGCATCTCGGTCTCGCGCGTCGGATCGGCGGCGCAGACCAAGGCGATGAAGAAGGTGGCCGGCCCGCTCAAGCTGGACCTCGCCCAGTACCGCGCCCTGGCCGCCTTCGCGCAGTTCGCGGGCGACCTCGACAAGGCCACCCGGGACCAGCTCAACCGCGGCGAGAAACTGTCCGAGATCGTCAAACAGCCGCAGTACCAGCCGCTGCCGGTGGAGAAGCAGGTGGCGATCCTGGTCGCCGCCACCTCGGGCAAGCTCGACGACGTCCCGACCGCCCGCGTGAAGGAGTTCGAGACCGGGCTGTACCGGTTCCTCGAGACCGAGCGGCCGCAGGTCCTCAAGGACCTCGCCGCCTCCAAGGCGCTGACCGACGAGATCTCGGCGGCGCTCAGCGAGGCGATCGACGAGTTCCGCAAGAGCTTCCTGGCGTGACGGCGCCCCAGCGATCTGGTCCCAGCCACTCCGACGGCCCCCGGCAAGGCGCCGGCGAGCACGCGAGCGAGCGCGCCCGGAGCGTGCGTGAGCGAGCGCGCGCAGCCGGCAACGCCGCCCGGGGCCGATCGCAGCGGCTGCCCCTGACTGCGGGGGTTGCCGATGCCTAGCCAGCGTGAGATCCGGCGCCGCATCGGATCTGCGAGGAACATCAAGCAGATCACCCGGGCGATGCAGTTCGTCGCGGCTTCCAAGCTGCGCCGGGCGCAGGAGGCCACGCTCGCGTCCCGCCCCTACCGCGAGAAGCTCGACGAGGTGATCGCGGACCTGGCGGCCGTCATGTCGGGCGAGGACCACCCGCTGCTCGAGGGCCGGGACCTCGCGCAGCCCCACAACCGCCTCATGGTGGTCATGACCAGCGACCGCGGCCTGGCCGGGGCGCTCAACACCAACACCATCCGGTTCGCCCTGCGCGAGATCGTGGACCACACCGGCGACCTCAAGGTGGTCACCGTGGGCCGCAAGGGCCGCGACGCGATGCGCCGGAGCCGGGTGCCCATCGCCGCCCACTTCGAGGGCTTCGGCGACCGCCCCGCGTTCACCGACACGCTGCCCCTCGCCCGCCTGGTCACCGACGACTTCGTCGCCGGCACCTACGACCGCGTGGACGTCGTCTACTCGCGGTTCATCTCCACGCTCACCCAGAAGCCGGTCCTCGAGCAGCTGCTGCCGGTCGTCCCGGCCGCGGACACCGAGGGCATCCCCGGCAACCAGTTCCTGTTCGAGCCCAACCCCGACGAGGTCCTCCGGGCCCTCCTGCCGCGCTACGTCGCGACCCGCCTGTTCCAGGCGGTGCTCGAGTCCAAGGCCAGCGAGGAGTCGTCCCGGATGGTCGCCATGAAGAACGCCACCGAGAACGCCGAGGAGCTCATCGAGGACCTCACGCTCTCCTACAACAAGGTCCGTCAGGCCAACATCACTCGCGAGATGGTCGAGATCGCGAGCGGCGCATCGGCCCGCTAGGGCAGCGCGAGCGAGGAGGCACAACCCAAGATGGCGACCGCCGCCCCTTCCGCGACCGGCCGGGTCATCCAGATCACCGGGCCGGTCGTCGACATCGAGTTCCCCGCCGGCGAGCTGCCGGGCATCTTCAACGCGGTCGAGATCGTCCGCGAGGGCCAGCCGCCGCTGGTGTGCGAGGTGCAGCAGCACCTGGGCAACAACTGGGTCCGCGCCGTGGCCATGACCACGACCGACGGCCTGGCCCGCGGCACCGCCGTCGTGGACACCGGCGCCCCGATCTCGGTCCCCGTCGGCTCGGTCACGCTGGGCCGCGTGTTCGACGTGCTCGGCCGCGCGATCGACGGCAAGGGCCCGGTCGAGGCCGGCGAGACCCTGCCGATCCACCGCAAGCCCCCGTCCTTCGAGGACCAGACCACCGAGGTCGAGGTCTTCGAGACCGGCCTCAAGGTCATCGACCTGGTGTGCCCGTTCCGCAAGGGCGGCAAGGTGGGCATCTTCGGCGGCGCCGGCGTTGGCAAGACGGTCATCATCCAGGAGCTGATCAACAACGTCGCCAAGGAGCACTCCGGCGTGTCGGTCTTCGCGGGCGTGGGCGAGCGCTCCCGCGAGGGCAACGACCTCATCCACGAGATGACCGATTCGGGCGTCATCAAGAGCACCGCGTTCGTGTTCGGCCAGATGAACGAGCCGCCCGGCGCCCGCCAGCGGGTGGGCCTGACCGCCCTGACGATGGCCGAGTACTTCCGCGACGAGGAGGGCCGCGACGTCCTCCTGTTCATCGACAACATCTTCCGCTTCACCCAGGCGGGCTCCGAGGTGTCGGCGCTGCTCGGGCGCATGCCGTCGGCGGTGGGCTACCAGCCCAACCTGGCCACCGAGATGGCGGCCCTCCAGGAGCGGATCACGTCCACCAAGAAGGGCTCGATCACCTCGCTCCAGGCGGTCTACGTCCCCGCGGACGACTACACCGACCCGGCGCCGGCGACCACCTTCGCCCACCTCGACTCCACGATCCGCCTCGAGCGGTCGATCGCCGAGCTGGGCATCTACCCCGCGGTGGACCCGCTGACCTCGACCTCGCGCGTCCTCGACCCGCTGGTCGTGGGCAGCGAGCACTACGACGTGGCCCAGGAGACCAAGCGCGTCCTGCAGCGCTTCCGCGACCTCCAGGACATCATCGCGATCCTGGGCATCGACGAGCTGTCCGAGGAGGACAAGGCCACGGTCGCCCGGGCCCGCCGCCTCCAGCGGTTCATGAGCCAGCCGTTCACGGTCGCCGAGGTGTTCACCGGCCGGACCGGCAAGTACGTGCCGATCCGCGACACGGTGGCGTCGTTCAAGGAGATCCTCGAGGGCAAGGCGGACACCTTGCCCGAGCAGGCCTTCTTCCTCGCCGGCACCCTCGACGACGTCCGCGAGAACGCGGCCAAGCTGGCGGGGTGATCGACATGGTCTCGCGTCCGCTCTCGGCGGCTGGCTCCGCGAGCGCGGCCGCGGGCCGGAAGGCCCGGCGCTATGAGGGACCCATCCGATGACCCTCCGACTTGAGATCGTGACGCCGGAGCGGCTGGCGTACTCGGACGACGTGGACATGGTGCTCGTGCCGGGCATCGAGGGCGAGCTGGGGATCCTGCCCCACCACACGCCGCTCGCGAGCCTGCTGGGCATGGGCGAGCTCAGGTTCCGCAAGGACGGCCTCGAGGAGGCGTTCGCCATCGTGGGCGGGTTCGTCCAGGTGCGGCCCGACAAGGTGGTCGTGATGGCCGAGACCGCCAGCCTGGCGGCCGAGATCGACCTCGAGAAGGCCCAGGAGGCCAGGCGGCAGGCGCAGCGCGCGCTCGAGACGGGCTTCCACGAGGGCGCCGACCTGTCGGCCGCCCGCGCCGAGCTGCAGCGCACGCTGCTCCACATCCGCGTCGCCGAGCGCCACCGCCGCGAGGGCCCGCGGGCGCGCAGCTGACGATGGCTGACGCCCGGCCGTTCCACTGGGAGTACCGTCCCGAGCAGCCCGCCCCCGAGGCCTTCCGGATCGAGGGGGGCCGGCCGCTCCGCGGCACGGTCGCGGTGAGCGGGGCGAAGAACGCCGCGCTCAAGCTGCTGGCGGCGGCCGTGCTCACCGGCGAGCGCTGCCGGTTCGAGAACATGCCCGAGATCGAGGACGTCCGGGTCATGGTCGAGGTCCTCTCCGACCTGGGCGTCGTCGTCGAGCACCCGGCGCCCGGCGTGTACGAGGTGGCGGCGGGCGACGTGGACTGGCTGTTCGTGCCGCTCGAGGCCGCCGCCAAGATGCGCGCCTCGTTCATCCTGCTCGGCCCGCTCCTGTCCCGCTTCGGCCGCGTCATCATCAGCAACCCCGGCGGCGACCGGATCGGGCGGCGGCCGGTGAACCTGCACGTGGACGCGATGCGGGCGCTGGGCGCCGACGTCGCGTACCGCGACGGCTACTACTTCGCCCAGGCGCCGGGCCGGCTCCGCGGCGGCGAGGTGGCGTTCCCGTTCGTGACCGTCATGGGCACCGAGAACGCGATGCTCGCCGCCTGCCTCGCGGAGGGGACCACCACCATCCGCCCGGCCGCCCAGGAGCCCGAGGTGGACGACCTGATCGCGTTCCTCGTCGAGATGGGCGCCGAGGTCGAGCGCACCCGGCCCGACACGATCGTGGTGCACGGCCGGCGCCGACTCCGGGGCGCCACCCACACCGTGGTCCCGGACCGGATCGAGACCGGCACGTTCCTCGTCGCGGCGGCCGTGACGGGCGGCCACCTCGTGCTCGAGAACGCCGCCTGCCAGCACATCGGCGCGCTGGTCGAGGTGTTCGCCCGGGCCGGGGTGCCGATCTCCTGCGCGGAGCGCACGATCGAGGTGGACGCGTCGGGGCTGCGCCTCGGCGACCTGCGCGCGGTTGACATCGAGACCGCCCCCTACCCGCGCCTGGCCACCGACCTCCAGCCCAACCTGTGCGTGCTGCTCACCCAGGCCGCCGGCACCTCGCACGTCCACGAGGCGATCTTCGAGGACCGGCTCGAGTGGATGAGCGAGCTGCGCAAGCTGGGCGCCGTGGTGGACATCCTCGACCCGCACCACGCCGCCATCCACGGCCCCGCCCGCCTCCACGGCGCCGAGGCGTCGATCGGCGACCTGCGGGCCGGCGCCTCGCTGATCCTCGCGGCGCTGGCGGCCGAGGGCACCTCGCTCATCCACGGCGCGCACCACGTCCACCGCGGGTATGAGAACATCGACCGCAAGTTCCAGCAGCTCGGGGCCAGCATCACGCGATCGGCCGACCCGGCCTGACGACGGCCCGGCTGCCGCCCACCGACCACCCCCGCGGCCCGACCGGGCTGCGCCCCCGCACGGAGTAGCATTCCCCGCGTCATGAAGATTGGCATCGACCTCGGTACCGCGAACGTCATCGTCTACGTCAAGGGCAGGGGCATCGTCATCACCGAGCCCTCCGTCGTCGCGGTCGGCGAGGACAACCGGATCGTCGCCGTGGGCGAGGAGGCCCGCGAGATGATCGGCCGCACCCCCGGCAACATCCAGGCGATCCGCCCCATGAAGGACGGCGTGATCGCCGACTACGTCATCACCGAGGCGATGCTGCGCTTCTTCATCGGCAAGGCGAAGCGCGGCCGGATCGGCCTCTCGGCGCGGCCCGAGGTGATGATCAGCGTCCCGGCCGGGGTCACCTCGGTCGAGAAGCGCGCGGTCCGCGACGCGGCCCTCAAGGCGGGCGCCAAGGAGGCGTACCTGATCGAGGAGCCGCTGGCCGCGGCGATCGGCGCCAACGTGCCCATCAGCGGGCCGTCCGGGAACATGATCATCGACATCGGCGGCGGCACCTCCGAGATCGCGGTCATCTCGCTGGGCGGCATCGTGGTCTCGAACAGCCTGCGCGTGGGCGGCAACAAGTTCGACGAGGCGATCGCCTCCTACATCCGCAAGAAGTACAACCTCATGATCGGCGAGCGGACGGCCGAGGAGGTCAAGATCCAGATCGGCACCGCGCTGCCGCTGGAGCGCGAGCTGACCATGGAGGTCCGCGGCCGAGACCTGATCGCCGGGCTGCCGCGCACCATCCCGATCACCTCGTCCGAGGTCATGGAGGCGATCGAGATCCCGCTCCAGATGCTGGTGGCCGCCGTGCGCAGCGTGCTCGAGCAGACCCCGCCCGAGCTGTCCTCCGACATCATCGACAAGGGCATGGTGATGTCCGGCGGCGGCTCGCTGCTGCGCAACGTGGACAAGCTGCTCACCCAGGTCACCGGCGTGCCCTGCCACGTCGCCGAGAACTCGCTCAACTGCGTGGCGCTTGGCACGGGCCTCGCCCTCGAGCACTTCGACTTCTTCAAGAAGTCCCTGGTGTCGCAGATCTAGTGGCCGGCCGTCTCGCCCGCCGCCCTCCGGCGATTCCAGTCCGCCGGACTGAGATCGCCTGCGGGTCGGCAGCCGAGACGGCCTCTCGCCCCCTCCTCCCGGTCGATGC
>JAJYDP010000137.1 GCA_021777365.1 Chloroflexota bacterium
AGCTGCTTCAGGCCGAAGTAGCGCTCGCCGGTGGGGACCCGGGCGCGGATCCAGTCGGGGTGGCGCTGCAGGACGGGGTGATTGCCAGGGACCGCGCCGGGGGCCGCGGGGCGGTCGCCGGGCATGCCGGCCGAAGCCGCGGCCGCAGCGGCGGGCGGCACCGCAGGAGCCGCGGCGGAGGTCGTGGCCGGCCCCAGGACCGGGAGCTCGCGGGTCATCGGCTCACCAGACGGCCGTCTGCGCGTCCACCGACTCGAGCCAGCGCTTGACGTCCTGCATGAAGCGGCCCATCTGCGCGCCGTCGGTCGCCCGGTGGTCGAAGCTCGAGCACATGTACATCATCGGCCGGATCGCCAGCGCCTCGCCGGCGGGCGTGTCGACCACGACCGGCCGACGCTGGATCGCCTCCATGGTCAGGATCGCCACCTCGGGCACGTTGACGATGGGCGCGCTCACGATCGATCCGAACCAGCCGGTGTTGTCGACGGTGAACGTGCCGCCCTGCAGCTCGTCCAGCCTCAGCCGGTTGGAGCGGGCCCGGGCCGCGAGGTCGACGACGGCGCGGTTCAGGCCGTTGATGCTGAGCCGGTCGGCGTCGTGGATGACGGGCACGATCAGCCCGTCGTCGACGGCGACGGCGATGCCGACGTTGACGTGCGCGCGGCGGAGCAGCCCCTGCTCGGTCCAGTGCGCGTTCAGGTCGGGGTTGCGGCGAAGCCCCTCGACGACGGCCTTGGTGACGATGGCGACGAAGGAGAGGCCGACCCCCTCGCGCGCCTCGTACTCGCGCTTGACGCTCTCCCGGAGCGCCACCACGCCCGACATGTCGACCTCGAGGGTCAGGTACGCCATGGGGACCGAGACGGCGCGGGCCATCTGCGCGGCGATCCCCCTGCGCATCTGGGTCATGGGCTTCAGCTGGTCGCCCTCGCCGAGGACGGCGGGCGGGGCCGCGGGCGCCTGCGCGGGGGGAGCCGCCGGGGTGGGGATCCCCATGGCCGGTGCGACGGCGGGCGGCGCGACGGGGATGGCCGGCGCGCCGGGAGCGACCGGGGCGCCCGGGGCGGTGGGCACGGGAGCACCCGGGACCGGAGCGCCGGTGACGGCCGGGACGGCGGAGCCGAGCCGCACGGCCTCGGCGAAGGCCAGCACGTCCTCCCGGGTCACGCGTCCGGCGTGCCCGGTGCCATGCACGAGACTCAGGTCGACGCCGTTCTCGCGTGCGAGCCGCCGCACGGCGGGCGTGACCGGGCCGTGGTACTCCTCGCGGGGCGCGGCCGGAGCTGGCGCCGTGGCGGCCGACCCGACGGCGGCGGCCGCGGTGGACGGTACGCCGCCGGGGGCGGTCGCGGCGGCTGCGGCGACCGACGGCGCAGGCGCGGCAGCCGGGGCAGGCGCCGCCGCGGCGAACGGGGCAGGAGCGGCGGCTGCGGCGACCGACGGTGCGGACGCAGGCGCGGACACCGCGATCCCGCCCGCCTCCTCGATCACGGCGATCTCCGCGCCATTCGGCACGGTCGCGCCCTCCTGGACCAGGATCTCCGTGAGCGTCCCCTCGAACGGCGAGGGCACCTCCGCGTTCACCTTGTCCGTGATGACCTCGACGATGGGCTCGTACTTCGTCACGCGATCGCCGACCTGCTTGAGCCAGCGGCCGATCGTCCCCTCCGCGACGCTCTCACCGAGCTGCGGCATCGTCACCCTGGGCACGTGATCAGTCCTCCGAGGATCCGCGCGGGCCCGGGGGCGTCCACCCCCGCCGCGCCGTGCTCGCCGTCCGTGGCTGCATGCGCGTAGTTTCGCCGATCTGGTCCCGACGTGGTGCGAACGCTTCTCCGCAGCGCCGCGAGCCCGTCCGGGGCCTTGCATCCCGCGGAACCTGACACGCCGTCCGGGCCATTGTCATCCGGGCCGCTGTCATCCGGGCTGTTGCTCGCGCTGCCGACGTCCCGACGTTCCGCGTCGACGCCAATGCACGCCAGATGAGCCGTGCGCACCGCTCGGCGCAGACCGACGCGCGGCAGGACGACGGCGCGGCGGCGGGAAACGGCGCCACGGCGGTCCGCCCAGCACGAGCCGGCGGTTGGACGGCCGCCGGTCGCATCGGACCGGCTCGCGAACAGGTGCTCTGCGGTGCACCCGCCCGCGCAAGGCCGGACTGGTGTGCATAGTCGGCAACCAGTCCGCGCGGCGCCGACAACGCACGCCGGGAGCGCGATGTCCGTTACGACCGGCCGACGACCGAGGCACCGCAGCCCGGCGCGCGCAGCCGGGACTTCGGGGATCGGCGTCAGTAGGCGGCCAGCTCGCGGATGCCGGCGGCGATCCGGTCGGGGTTCACCATGAACCAGTCCTCCAGCGAGTGTGCGTAGGGCACCGCCGGCACGTCCGGGCCGGCCACCCGGAGGATCGGACCGTCCAGGAAATCGAACGCCTCCTCGGCGACCGTCGCCGAGATCTCGGCGCCGTAGCCCCCGAACTTGTTGTCCTCGTAGACCACGACGCACTTGCCGGTCCGGCGCACGCTGGAGAGCAGTGTGTCCAGGTCGAGCGGGCGCAGCGTGCGCACGTCGATCACCTCGACGCTGATCCCCTCCCGCTCGACGAGCTCGGCTGCCTCCAGCGCGTAGTGCGCCATCAGCCCGTACGCGACCACCGTGATCTGCGTGCCGGGGCGCGTCACCTGCGCGCGGCCGATGGGCACCGTGTAGTCGCCGTCGGGCACCTCGCCGCGCACGGATCGGTACATCTTCTTGTGCTCGAAGAAGAGGACCGGGTCCGGGTCCCGGATCGCGGCGCGCAGCAGCCCGGCGGCGTCGTAGGGCGTGGACGGCACCACCACCTTGAGCCCGGGGACGTGCGTGAAGAAGGCCTCCACCGACTGGCTGTGGTACAGGGCGCCGTGGACGCCGCCCCCGAACGGGGCCCGGATCGTGATCGGGCAGCCGTACGACCCGTTCGAGCGGTACCGCATGCGGGCGGCCTCGCTCACGATCTGGTTGAAGGCCGGCAGGATGAAGTCGGCGAACTGGATCTCCGGCACCGGCCGCAGCCCGTTGACGGCCGCCCCGATCGACGCGCCCACGATGAGCGACTCGGTGAGCGGCGTGTCGATCACCCGCTCCGGTCCGAACTCGGCGAAGAGCCCGTCGGTGGCCAGGAAGACGCCGCCCTTTCGCCCCACGTCCTCGCCCAGGACGATCACGGACGGGTCGCGCCGCATCTCCGTGGCGAGCGTCCCGCGGATCGCCTCGATGAAGGTCCTGACGGCCATCAAGCGCCCCCTTCCGGGGTGCCGGGACGTCGCGCCGGGGCGGCGCCGTCGCCACCGGCACCGGACGCCGCGCCCCCCTCCGGCTCCGCGTAGACGTGGCGCAGGGCGGTCGCCGGATCGGGCGACGGCTGGCGCTCCGCCCAGTCGGTGGCGTCGTCGACGGCCGCCCGCACCTCCTCGGCGATCGCGGCCTCGCGTGCCTCGTCCAGCACGCCGGCATCGCGCAGCTGTTCGCGGAACCGGGGCAGCGGGTCCCGCCGTCGCTCCGCCTCCAGCTCCTCGGGGGAGCGGTACTTCGTCTGCTGGTCGTCCGAGGAGTGGGCGGTGAGGCGCATCACCTTCGCCTCGATCAGCGTCGGGCCCTCGCCGCGGCGGGCGCGCTCGATCGCCTCCCGTCCCGCCCGGCAGCAGGCCAGCACGTCGCTGCCGTCCACCACCACGCCGGGGAACCCGTAGGCCGCGGCCCGGTCGGCCAGGTTCTCGATCGGGCTCTGCATCGCCATCGGCACGCTGATGGCGTACCCGTTGTTCTCCACCACGAAGACGACCGGCAGCCGGTGGATCCCCGCGAAGTTCAGCCCCTCGTGGAAGTCGCCCTGGTTGCTGGACCCCTCCCCGAGCTCGGTCATGGTCACCTGGCCGGTCTGCCGGATCTTCGCGGCCAGGGCGATGCCCACCGCGTGCAGCACCTGGGTGGCCACGGGCGAACTGGTGGAGAGGATGTTGTGCTCGGCCGACCCGTAGTGGCCGGGCATCTGGCGCCCGCCCGACGAAGGGTCCGCGGCACGCGCGAGCTGCGCCATCATGATGTCGCGCGGCGTCATCCCGAAGGTCAGCACGGCGGCGATGGAGCGGTAGTACGGGACGAGCCAGTCGAACCCCTGCCGGAGGGTCCAGGCGAGCCCGACCTCCGCGCCCTCGTGGCCCTGGCCGCTGATCACGAACGCGGCACGTCCCGATCGGTTCAGGACCCACATCCGCTCGTCGATCGCGCGCGACAGCGCGACCAGGCGGTACATCCGCAGGAGGTCGTCGTCGCGAAGGCCGTGCTCGGCGGCCAGGTCGCTGGTTCCGGTCGACGCCTCGGCCACGGCGGTCCTCCCTGCAGGAACCCCTAGAAGTTGATCGACCGCCCGGCCACCGCCATGGCGGCCTCGCCGAGCGCCTCGGAGAGCGTGGGGTGCGGGTGCACGGCGGCACCGAGCTCCCACGCGGTCGACTCGAGCAGCATGCCCACGCTCGGCTCGGCGATCAGGTCGGTGACGTGCGGACCCACCAGGTGAACCCCCAGCACGCGATCCGTCTCGGCGTGGGCCAGGACCTTGGCGAACCCGTCGTGCTCGCCGCCGATCAGCGCCTTGGCGTTGGCGGTCCAGGGGAACGAGCCCACCCTGTACGGGACGCCGTCCCGCTGCAGCTCCTGCTCGCTCCACCCGATGGATGCGATCTGCGGCCGGCAGTACGTGGCGCGCGGCATGGCGGCGTAGTCGATCGGATCCGGCTCGAGCCCGCAGATGGTCTCCACCGCCGTGATCCCCTCGTGCGCGGCGACGTGGGCGAGGAGGAGCCCCCCGACGAGGTCCCCGATGGCGTACAGGTGCGGGTCCGCCGTGCGCATGCGCCCGTCGACCCTCACCACGCCGCGCTCGACCAGCGCCCGCGTGGTCTCGAGGCCGATCCCCTCGACGTTGGCGGCCCGGCCGGTGGCGACCAGCATCTGCTCGGCACGGAGCTCATGCGGCTCCCTGCCCTCCGGCCCGGCGGTGAGGCGCACGCCGTCCTCGTCGGCGATCACCGCGGCCGGGTCGAAGCGGGCGCTCGTCATCACCGTGATGCCCCGCCGGCGGAACGCGCGCTCCAGCACGCGGCCCACCTCGGCGTCCTCCAGCGGCACCACCGAGGGCAGGTACTCGAGCAGGGTGACCTCCACCCCCATGTCCCGGTAGAAGGAGGCGAACTCGACGCCGACGGCGCCGGCGCCCACCACGATCAGGCTGGCCGGCAGCGTCTCGCTGCGCAGCACGTCGTCGCTGGTGATGATCCGCTTCCCGTCCGGCACCAGGCCGGGGAGGCTCTTCACCCGGCTGCCGGTGGCGAGGATCACGTCGGTGGCGTCGAGCAGCCGCTCGCCGCCCGCCCCGGGCGTCCCGTCCTCGCCGGCCAGCGTCACCCGCACCCGGGTGGCGCCCTCCAGCACGCCGCGGCCGTGCACGAACTCGACCTGGTTCTTCTTCACCAGGCTCATCAGCCCCTTGGTGAGACGGTCCACGATCTGCGTGCGGCGCCGGGCGATGACGCCCATGTCCACGCCGGTCTCCCCGACCTGCAGCCCGTAGGTGGCCGCGTCCCGCACCCGGGCGTAGAGGTCGGCCGACTCGAGCATCGCCTTGGTGGGGATGCAGCCCCAGTGCAGGCAGGTCCCGCCGATGCGGGCCTCCTCCACCAGCGCCGTGCGGAGGCCCATCTGGGCGGCCCGGAAGGCGGCCGTGTACCCGCCGGTCCCGCCGCCCAGCACCACGAGGTCGAACGAGTTGGACGATCCGACAGCCACGATCTAGCAGGCTCCTGTGGGGTGGATGGGCACCGGGGTGGCGCACGACGTCGCCGGCATCGCCGGGGGACGGGGGGACGATTGCACGTCGCCGATGGTACGGGTGGCCGTGGGCCGGCGCAACCGAGGGGACGGCGATCGGCCCGACGCCACGGCCGCGGGTGCCGGCCCGGCGTTCAACCGGGATGCGGTCACCCCTGCCGCTCGCGTCCGTGCCACGACGGCACGTGCACCCGGCGCCGGCACGGCGGTCACCCGCGCCGGACCGACGTCCAGAGGGCGCGACCCAGGACCACCAGCGTCACGACGATCAGCGCGACGATCACGGTCGGGGGCCGCCCGATGGCATCCGCGAACGGCGGGAACACGATGCCGAGGAACTGGAGCCCGAGGACCACCGCGACGCACAGCGCGGCCAGCAGCACCACGTCGCGATCGCGGACGCGACGCTGCCCCGCGGCGCGCGCCGTCCGGTCGGCGCCTCCGCTCCCGCTGTCCCCCGTGACGGTCATCTGCTCCCCCTCTGCGGCCCCGTCGGGCACGGTCGGATCGGCCACGGTGGATTCAGGCACGGTCGGCGTCCGCGGGGATCCCGATCGGCGCGACGAGCACCCGGCCCGCCAGCGCGCGCCCGTTCCTGGTCTGGAGCCCCACTTTCGGCCGGTGGAAGGTGATGGTCACGTCCGCCTTCACGACCGGGTCCGAAGGGTCACCGCTGGTCAGGTCGAGGGCGGTGGGCGTGTCCACCGCGAGCACCGGCACCCCCGCCGCGTGGGCGCGCCGGACGAGGTCCACCGCGCTGCGGATCGGCTCGCGCAGCTCACCGTGGATGCCGGTGCCGAGCAGGGCATCCACCACGACCGAGGCCTTCTCGATCCCCTGGGCGAGCATCTGCACGTCACGCGGCTGGCCCGCGTGGATCCGCTCGGCGTCGGGCACGTTGGCCAGCGCGTCCCAGTTGCGGGCCGCGTCGGGTGTGGCGGGCCGCGGTTCCGTGGCGACGAGCACGACGGCCACGCGGAGCCCGGCACGCGCGATGTGCCGCGCCGCCACGCAGCCGTCGCCGCCGTTGTTCCCGGGACCGGCGAGCACCAGAACGGGCCCCCTGCCCAGCCGTTCGGTGGTGGCGAGCAGCGCCCGGATCGCGGCCGCCGTCGCGGCGCCTGCCTGCTCCATCAGCCAGCGGCCGCTGGTTCCCAGGAGCTGGGCGCGGTGATCCGCACCCCGCATCTCCTCGGCCGTCATCGCGGGCCGGGCGGCGGTCTCCCGCCAGTGGACCGCGAGCTCGTCGAGGTCGAGAGGCGTGCCGCGAAGCGCCGGGTCCTCCGCGGGTAGCGGCGTGGGCGCGGGCACGGGCGGGCGGGCGGGCGCCGGGTCGGACATGGGCGGCATGATGGCGCATAGCGTGCCACATGGCGCGACCGGAGGGCCGGATTCGAGTGCGCGGAACCCGGTCCGGGCGTGCCTCGGCCGGTCCGGACAGGTGGCGCCGACGCCCTCGCGGCGGACAGGTGGCGCCGGCCCGGGCGGCGTTGGGTCAGCCGGTCCCCTGGAGGCCGGCCGCCACCCCGTTGACGGTCAGCCGGATCACGCGCTGGATCCGGTCGCGGGAGGGATCGCCGGGCGGGAGAGCGCGGAGCCTCGCCAGCAGGCGGACCTGGACCTCGCTCAGCGGCTCCACGTACGGGTTGCGCAGCTCGATGCTGTGCTGCAGGACCGGCGATCCGTCAAGGAGCCGCGCGCGTCCGGTGACGGCCAGCAGACCGGCGACGCTCCGCTCGAACTCCGTCCGGATCGCGTCCCAGATCCGGTCGGTCCCCGGCACGTCCCGGGCCAGGCCCGCGTAGGACGCGGCCACGCCAAGGTCGACCTTGGCCAGCACCATCTCGGCGTTGTCGAGGGTGGACGTGAAGAACGGCCATTCCGCGTACATCGCGCGGAGCTCGCGCAGCCCTCCCTCGCCGTGCCGCTGGAGGAACGCCTCAAGCGCGCAGCCGAGGCCGTACCAGCCCGGGACGAAGGCGCGGCTCTGGGACCAGGCGAAGACCCACGGGATCGCGCGCAGGGCATCCAGCGCGGGTACCGGACCCGTCCCGGCAGGGAGTGCCGGGGCAGGCGCGGATGGGCGGCCCTCTCCGGTCGCCGGTCCCCGCGGGGTCGCCCCGTCGTCTTCCCCGGCGGCCGTCCCCGCCCGGGCCGCCGGCCGCGACCCGATGTTGAGCCCTGCGATCTCGCTGATCGGCGTGGCGGCCGCGAAGTAGGCGGCCAGGGCGGGCTCGTCCCAGACCAGGCCGCGGTACGCCACCCGCGCCGCGTCGGCGAGCTCGTCCATGGTGGCACTCCACCGTGCCGCCGCGGCCGCGACGCGCCCATCGTGCTCGGGAACGGAGGCCCCGATGACCGCGTGGGTCGCCTGCTCGAGCTGGCGAAGCGCGATGGCGGGATTGCCGTAGTGCGCCGCGATCACCTCCCCCTGCTCGGTCAGCTTCAGCCGCCCGCGGACGGATCCGGCGGCCATGGCCAGGATCGCCCGGTTGGTGGGACCACCACCGCGACCGATGGCTCCGCCCCGGCCGTGGAACAGCGTCAGCTCGATCCCCGCCTCCGCGGCGACCTCGGCCAGCGCGGCCTGCGCCCGGTGCAGCGCCCACGCGGCGGGCAGGAACCCGGACTCCTTGTTCGAGTCGGAGTAGCCGAGCATCACCTCCTGTCGGCCGCCCCGCCCGGCGAGGTGCTCCCGGTACCAGGGGGCCCGCAGCAGCGCACGCAGGAACCCGCCCGCCCCTTCCAGCGTGTCGAGCGATTCGAGGAGCGGCACGACGTCGATGCGATCGGCCAGGCCACCGACGGGATCGGCGATCGCCGCGAGATCCAGCACGGCGCGCACGTCCTCCGGCCCGCGCGTGAAGCTGATCACGTATCGACGGCAGGCGTGCTCGCCGAAGTCGCGCTGGAGGTCGGCGATGGCTGCGAAGGTGTCCAGCACCTCCTCGACCGTGACGCCGGGCGACGCCTCGGCTCGATGGTCCGCCCCTGCCCGGAGCAGCCCCAGGGCCCGCTCGTGCACCCCCGAGTGCTGCCGCACCTCGAGCTCCGCGAGGTGGAACCCGAAGGTCTCCACCTGCCAGGCGAACTCCTGGACCTCGCCCCAGGCCAGGCGGCCGGCGCCGGCGCCGGCCAGGGTGTCCTGGATCATGCGCAGGTCGGCCAGGAGCTCCGCCGGCCCGGCGTACCCGCAATCCGCGCCGCCCTCCCGCACCGCGGCCGGTCCGGCGCTGTGCCCAGCCTCGGAGGCGTCCGGCGCGCGTCCGGGGATCGGCGCGACGTCCGCCGCGGGTCCGGGCCCGACGAGCCGCATCCGCGTGCAGCGCAGCCGCTCACCGATGTGCCCGAACACGCGGCGGTACGGCTCGGATGCGAACCGGCGTTCCAGTTCGCGTGCCATCCCCGGGTGACGCCGGGCCTGGGCGGCCAGCCAGGCGTCGAGCGCCGGGGGCGTGGGCACCCGCGTCGTGGAGATCGAGACGGTCTGCAGCAGGCGCTCCGCGACGTGCTCGTACGCCCGCAGGACGTGGTCGGCCTGGATGCGCATGGCGGCCCGGGTGACGTCGGCCGTCACGTTCGGGTTGCCATCCCGGTCGCCGCCGATCCAGCTCCCCCAGTGCAGGAACGCGGGGACGCGCGGCGGACGGGTCCCGGTCCTGCCCGCGTCCGAGCCGCCATCCAGAGGGACCAGCCGGACCTCCGGCGGAGCGGCGGCGGCACTCGCCGCGCTCTCGGCACTCCCGGCGGCGCGCCGCCCGGTGTCGTCCGCGGGCAGCATGTCGAGGGCCGCGTCGAGCGCGCGCATCACGCGGGGCGCGACCCCGAAGAGCGTCGCGTCGAAGAAGACCATCGCCGAGCGGACCTCGTCCAGCGGAGACGGACGCTCCTCGCGCAGGTCGTCGGTCTGCCAGAGGATCGTGATCGCCTCGCGCAGCCTGCGTCGCACCTCGCGGTCCTCCCGTGGGGCCATCCGCGGGTCGTCCAGCCGGTCGAGCAGCTCGTACGCCCGCCGGAGCGCCACCAGGACCGT
>JAJYDP010000138.1 GCA_021777365.1 Chloroflexota bacterium
GATGGTCACGGCTCAGCCCCGGACACCGACCCCGCAATGGCCGAAGATCGACGAGGCCGTCACCAACGCCGTCCTGAAGGCGCTGCGCGGTGACGAGCCCGTGCAGCAGGCCCTCGATGCCGCGGCGACGACGGTCGATGGCCTCCTGAAGCCGTAGGCGATACCGACGTGGCGATCTCCCGCGCGCTCCAGGCTCGCTTGCCGCGTCGGATGGTGACGCTCTCCTCTCGACCGAGCCGGCGGACGCCCGTGCGCGTCCGCCGGCTCGTGCCGATCTATCTGCTGCTGCTGCCCGGCATGGCGCTCTACCTCCTGTGGGCGCTCTACCCGCTGGCCAGCTCGTTCGTCCTGAGCTTCTTCCAGTGGAATCTCATCAAGCCGAGCGTCTACGTGGGGCTCGGCAACTACACCCGCGCGCTCGCCGACCCGATCTTCTGGCAGGCGCTGCGCGCCACCGTCGGTTACACCGTGGTGACGGTGGCCGGCCAGCTCATCTTCGGCATGGGGGTCGCGCTCCTGCTCAACCAGGCGATCCCTGGGCGCCCCATCCTGCGCCTCATCTACTACCTCCCGGTGGTGACGTCCTGGGTCATCGTCAGCCTGGTCTTCGTCTACCTCTACAACGGCCAGGCGGGGGCGCTCAACTGGCTGCTCCACGACGTGCTCCACCTCATCCCCTCCGACGTCGCCTGGCTCGCCGACCCATCCACCGCGTTGTGGGCGATCGCCTTCGTGGGCATCTGGAAGGGGATCGGCTGGACGATGGTGGTGTTCCTCGCCGGCCTGCAGGGCGTGGCGCCCGAACTGCTCGAGGCGGCCGAGATCGACGGTGCGGGCGCCTGGGCGCGCTTCCGCCACGTGACCCTGCCGTCGCTGCGTCCGACCGTGACGTTCCTCCTCGTGGTGCTCACCATCGGCGGGTTCAACGCGTTCATCCCCATCTTCGTCATGTCGTCGTCGGCGAACAGCCTCGTCGGTGGCCCCCTCAACAGCACGCACGTGGTGCTGACCTACATGTACCAGGAAGCGTTCTCGTATCTGGACCTGGGCTATGGCGCGGCACTGTCCTACCTGCTCGCCGCGGTGCTACTCGTGATCAGCGTGTTCGAGCTGCGCTTCGCGCGCCGCCAGACGGCGCTGTGATGGCAGCCCATCGGCGCGTGACGCCGCCGCGGCCACTGCGCCGCCGAGTGCGACCCTGGGCCATCCTCGCGCTGGCGGTGGCCGGCGGACTGGTCATGCTCATCCCGTTCGCCTTCCTGGTCGGGACCGCCTTCACCCCGTTCGCCTACGTGCTCCAGATTCCGCCGCAGCTCATCCCCAGCCACCCGACGCTCGACAACTTCGCCGCCGCCCTCGGCGCCAACGACTTCGGGCAGTACTTCCTGAACAGCGCGATCGTCTCGGTCTCCTCCACCGCGATCACGGTGGTGCTGGCGGCGTCCCTCGCCTTCGCCTTCGCTCGCTACCAGTTCCCTGGCCGCTCGCTGCTCTTCGGGGCGCTGCTGGTGTCCATGATCGTGCCGGGGCTCGTGCTGCTCATCCCGCAGTTCGTCCTGGCGAAGAACCTGCACCTGCTCAACAGCCTGCTCGGGCTCGTCGTGGTCTACTCGGTGATGAACCTCGGGCTGAACGTGTTCCTCCTGCGGGGCTTCTTCGAGAGCATGCCGCAGGAGCTCTTCGACGCAGCGTCGGTCGATGGGGCCGGGGTGTGGCGCACGTTCCGCTCGATCGCGCTCCCGCTGGCCGGTCCCGGTCTCGCGGCGGTCACGATCTTCTCGTTCCTGGGCGCCTGGGACGAGTTCACCTGGGCCATCACGTCGCTGTCGGACCAGTCGCTCTACACGCTGCCGGTGGCGATCCGGCTCTTCCAGCGCGCGAACGGCACCGAGTGGGGGATCGTGTTTGCCGCGTCCGTCATCGCCCTCCTGCCCGAGATCGCGGTCTTCGTCGGGCTGCAGCGCTACTTCGTCTCGGGCGCCTTCGTGGGCGCCACGAAGGGCTGACGTGCCGGTCCTCGATCCCTCCGCGCTCGGAGAGCGGCTGGCCGCCCACAGCCGGGCGGTGATCCTGGCCAACCAGGCACCCAACGGGGCGTTCCTGGCGGGCCCGACGTTTCCGCAGTACCAGTTCGCCTGGCTGCGCGACGGGGCGTTCATCGCGGAGGCGCTGGACCTCGCGGGCGACCGCGCCGCCGCCGGCCGGTTCCACGACTGGGTGGCCGGGCTCGTGGCCGGTTCACGCGCGGGGCTGGCACGTGCGGTCGCCGACGCCGGCGCTGGCCAGGCTCCCGATCCAGCCGACTACCTCCACTGTCGCTACCGCATCGACGGCTCGCCGGGGCCGGAGGACTGGCCGACGTTCCAGCTCGACGGCCCCGGGATCTGGCTCTGGTCGCTCGGCGTGCACGCCCGCTCCGGTGGTCGGGTGACGGCGGCCCACCGGCAGGCCGCGGAGCTCGTGGCGCGCTACCTGGCCGCCCTGTGGGCGCACCCCTCCTACGACGCCTGGGAGGAATCCCCCGAACACGTCCACACGAGCACGCTCGCGGGCATCCTCGCCGGGCTGCGTGCGCTCGACACGGTCGCCCCCGGGGCGCTCGCCGGAGATGTCGCCGCCGCTCGCGACGCGCTGGCGGCCCGGCTGCTCGCGGGCAGCGGGGCCTTCGCGAAGTGGGACGGGAACCCCGAGGTCGACGGGAGCCTCCTCTGGCTGGCGGCGCCGTATCGGCTGGTGGATCCGCGCTCCGAGCGGTTCGCCGCGACGCTCGCCCGGATCGAGGCGGAGCTGGTCTCGCCCGACGGCGGGGTCCACCGCTACCGGGCCGATACCTACTACGGCGGCGGGGAGTGGCTCCTGCTCACGGCGGCGCTGGGACGCGTATACCTGCGCCGCGGCGACCCCGAAGACCGGGACCGGGCGGCGGCGTGTCTGTGCTGGATCGAGGCCCAAGCGGGCGCCGACCTCGCGCTGCCGGAGCAGGTCGCGACCCGCGCCCTCCATCCGGAGCACATCGGCGAGTGGGAGGGGCGCTGGGGCGCCTCGGCCCGGCCGCTGCTGTGGTCGCACGCGAGCTACCTCGCGCTGCGCCGCGAACTCCTCGCGGCTCCGTGAGCGGACTCCGTCCACGGTCGGCGTCACGCCTGACCATCCGATCGGTCGAGCCCGCGCGTCCCTGGTTCCCCCCGGGTCGGCCGGCCCTGGTCGAGGTCGAGGTCGAGGTCGATCGTGCGGCCCTGGTGGCCGCACACCTGGAGCTGCTCGACCTCGATCGCGTGGTGGGCAGCGTGTCACGCCGTCTGCGGCTGCGGGCGGGACGGACGCGCCGCGTGCTCCGCATCACGCTGCCGCCCCTGGTGCGCCACGGCTACGGCCTGCGCCTCACGCTGGAGCGAGCCGGCGCGGCGCCCACGAGCGGCACGTGCGCCGTCGAGGCACTCGCTGGCTGGTGGGAATCTCCCCGCCACGCCGTGCTCACCGACTTCGGCGCGCCGAAACGGATGGCGGCCACGGTGCGGCGCTTAGCGCCCTGGCACGTGACGGTCGTCCAGTTCTATGACTGGATGTACCGCCACTACCGGTACGCGCCGCCGCGCGACAGGACCTTCCGAGACGTGCTCGGCCGCCGCGTGTCGCCGGCTGCCGTTCGGGAAGGTGTGCAAGCCTGTCACCGCACGGGCATTGCTGCGCTCGCGTATGGGTCGGTCTACGGCGCGGAGCGCGAGTATGTCGATGCGCACCCGGCCGAGCGCGTCTTCGACGAGGCCGGCACCCCCCTGAGTCTCGGCGACACCTTCTTCCTCACCGATCTGCGTCCTGGGTCGCCGTGGCGCCGGCGCCTGCTGCGCGAGTACGTGGGAGCCTGCCGGGACTTCGGCTTCGACGGCATCCACATGGACACGTACGGGGAACCCCACCACGGCGTGGCGGCCGACGGCACGCCCGTTCGCTTCGAGGATCTGTACCCGGGGTTGATCGAGGAGGCGGCCGGACGGCTGGGGTCCGGGGCTGGGCGACGTGTCCTGTTCAACTGCGTCGCGGGCTACCCCCTCGACGCGGTGGCGCCCTCGCCCGCTGCGGCCCTGTACCTCGAGCTGTGGCCGCCCGCCGTCCGGTACCGCGACGTGGTGGCCTGGATCGACCATGCCCGCCGTGTCGGCGGGGCTCGTGCGATCGTTGTCGCCGCCTACGTCTCGGCGCTCCGCGACACCGTCGCGGTCCCCGAGCGGCGAGCCCAGGCTGAGGAGGCGGTCGTCCTTCTGTCGAGCGTGATCATGGCCGCCGGCGGCTACCACCAGATCCTCGCCGGCGGCGATCGTGCGCTCGTCGAGGGTTACTACCCGGCCGCGGCAAGGCTCAGCCGCCACGCCGCGCGCGAGCTGCAGGCCGCTTGGCGCTTTGGCGCCCGCTATCTGCATCTCGTCTCGGGGCCGCAGCTGCTCCCGGCACCATCGGATGGGGTCGAGCTGACAGATTCTGACGGCCGCGCGATCCCGGTTTCATCCTTGCCAGAGGCGGGCCGCGTCTGGCTCCGGATCGCCCGGGCCCCGACCGGCGTGCGCGTGGTCAACCTGGTCGACCTGCGGAACCAGCTGGACGATCGCTGGGATGCCCCGCGCCAACGCCCGGTCCCGGTGAGCGGCTGGCGCCTTCGATTGGCCGGTTCCCCGTCGGTGCTGGTCGCGATGTCGCCGTGGACGGCATCGGGCGAGCCCGTGCGGCTGCACGGCGAGCAGGGGACGAGCCAAGGCGCGACGTGGACCCTCCCGCGGTTCCGTCGTTGGTTGCTGGCTGTGGAGGCCAGCTCCTGACCGAGCGGCGGGGCGCTGCCGCGACGCCCAGCGCGAGCCTGGGGCGAGGCGCTCCTCTTCAGCAGTGGGCTCGTCGCGGCCGCGCGTCACCGGGTGGCCCCGGTCCGGGGCGCCGGACGCCAACCGCTGGCGCCCCATCGGGACCGACGACCTCGTCACCCACCTCGTGGGCGTGCTCGACGAGCGGGGGCCGCGCACGGCCGCGCCTTCGACGTTGGGACCAACGAGCTCTTGCCTTACGACTTGTTGGGCGACGGACCGGCGACACGCTCGGACGGCCCCACCCGCGCAAGCGGGCCTGTCCGCGGCCGGATCGAGCTCGCGAGAGGCGGCGAGGTGGCCGCCCTGGCAGGATCGATGGCCGATCGTTACGGCCTCACCGCGCGCGAGGGCGAGGTGCTCACGTCGGTCGCCGCGGGGCGCACCGACCACTGGATCGGTGAAGGCCTGGTCATCGGTCAGCGAGCGCCTCGGGAACCTGTACGTGATGCGATCTCCGTCTGCTCGTGAAGGCCCCCGAAGAACAGGTCAGTCCGACGCATGGCCGGGCCTGGTCGGGCGGTTCCGCGAGCAGTGTCGGCGAGCCGCGCCTCTCGTCAAGGTCCGTCCGTGCCCTTGTGCGGCAAGCCTCTGTGACCACCCTCCCCGCCGTCCCGGTCCGGCCTCTCTGCCCGTCCCGAACGGGGAGGGGCCCCAACCTCGCCGCTTGTTCCTCCCTCCGCGCGGACTACGACCTGCCGCGCCCGAAAGGAACGGGTGGGTCACAGGCGTGGGGGTCGATGGCGTCAGGGACGGTGACATCGCCCACGGTACCTGTCAGCAACGGGCCGAAGAGCCAGTTTCATCGACAGGATGGGCTGATCCATGCCCTGGCCTGCCCCATGCTGCTGACCGAGACGCTCTCGTGCGATCAGTCCTGGGCGCGCCTGACCAAGGCGTCCGAGAGGACGTCGGCCGCCGTCGAGAAGCGCAGGCCCACGACATCGAGCCGGCGCAGCAGTTCACGAGTCCGGAGCATCTCGGCCGTCACCTCGCCTTGGAGCAGCGCCGCGAGCTGCACATCGTAGGCTCGGCGGATGGCGTTGCCGGACTTCTTCGCGCTCAGGGCCCGCAGCATGACTTCCGACGGATGACCGTTCAATGCCACGAACGCCACGCGGAGATCGGCGAAGGCGTCGCAGATCGCATCGATCACCGGCTCGAGGATCGCCCCGCGTTCCATCTCGAAGAGGCTCCAGGCGCGCAGGAAGTCGCGCAGGTTGTCGAGCAGATCATCCACGGACCCGGAGAGCCGAAAGAGGTCCTCGCGGTCGATCGGGGTCACGAGCGCGCGGCGCAACTCCTGGACGAGCGTCGCCCGCGCATCATCGCCGCGGTGCTCGAGCTCGCGCATCGCCTCGACGGCGTCCGCCCGGCCGACCTCACCCGCGATTCCTCGGCGCACCAGACGTGCGCCCTCGATCGCCGCGTCGAGCTGGGCGACAAGGAGGCTGACGAACCGGCTGTTGGCACGCCCGGAGAGCGCTCGCGCGGTGGAGAGCAGTGGGATGCGCATCGGGTCAACCTCGCAGCAAGAGGCCGCCGATGGCAGCAAGAGCCACCGCGGCCGGGAGGGTAGTGATCCAGACAACGCCGAGGCTCAGGGCCTGGTTCCAACGCACAGCCCGGTGCCCGGCCGCGGCCATTGTCGAGCCGATCAGTCCGGCAGATGCCGCCTGCGGGGTCGACACCGGCGAGCCGAGAAGCGACGATCCCAGGACGGCCACGGCAGAGCCGAGGTCCGCCGCACTCGCCGTGAGCGGGCCGGCGACGAGCAGCTTCGTGGACAGGCGACCGCCAACCCGGCTGACGCCGATCAACGTGCCGACTGCGAAGAGCAGCCCGATGATGAGCTGACCGGTCAGGCTGGGGACGATCGCCCCGGCCACCCCGTAGGCGCCGCGGGCAACCGCGAAGACGGCGATGAGCTTCTGGGCGTCGTTCGCCGCGTAGACGGCGCACTGGGCGACGTAGGCGCCGCCATGCAGGCGGCGCAGGTGGGCTCCAACATCGCTGCGATGTGGCAGCCACACGATGCCGCCGATCAGGCCCTGGGTGATGCTCGTCGGCAGTCCGAGCCGGCTGGCCCCGAACACGACCACCATCGCGGCCGTGACCGCCACGGTCAGGGCGTTCACGCCGTCGGCGCCGGAGAACGAGACCAGGCCATGCGCGACCGTCGTGGCCACCGCGGTCCCGAAGATGAACGGGCCGACGACGACGAGGACGCAGAGCAGCACGAGCGCGCGGAGCGGCGAGTATCCCTGGCCACCGAGATTGGCGGCCAGGATCGCCGCACCGTCGTTGGCGCCCGAGACGATCGCGAGGAGCACCGCGGCCGCGAGCAGCAAATGCACGGAAACGGACGACGATGCCACCATTCGCAGGTCCCCCATGGTGCTCGGAGAGCTGCCCGCCCAGCCCGATCGGAGATGGCAGGCAGCCCGAGCGCGGTCTTCGGGTACGACGACGGCCGCTGTGCCTTCGAACCAACGCCGGTGGCACCCCGACGCACGAGGGTGCCAAGGTGCTCGTCACCACGGCCGACGAGCACCCGCGGCGCGATTGGCACGTCAGCCAAGGAGACCCCCGCGAGGGCAGGGATGCAGTGGATCATCGTGCGACCGCGATTGGCCGTGGGCGGACGGCAGGCTGGGGCTCTGGGCGGCCGATGGCGCGCGCCCAAGACGGCTGATCTGCCAGAAGGCCAGCCCCGGCCGCCCGAACGACCTGCGTCGACCCGCTGCAGTGGGACGCACGGCCATCGACCGCACCCTCCAATCGGTCCGCGGCATGATGGTCGTGGCCCGCGCCGCCGGACGCAGGTCCCGCGGGCACCCGCGTCCGGCGGCGCGGAGTGAGGCTGTGATCGCCTCGCGCCTCCTCGGCGGCCCTATGTGCCGACCGTCCAGGTGGCCCCCGGTTGCGCGAGCGAGAGCGCAGGCAGGTCCAGCGCGGCCCTTCGTGCCCGGTCGAGCGCGACGTCTGCGTCGCGCCAGTGACTCAGGTGGGTCAACACGAGGTGCCGCGCGGCGGCGTGCGTGGCCAGCTTGCCTGCCAGTTCAGGGGTGAGATGGCCGTGGCCGTCCAGCTCCTGCTGGCTCGCTTCGAGATACGTTGCCTCGCAGACGAAGAGGTCAGCGTTGGTGGCTGCATCGATGACTGGCTGGGTCCACCCCGTGTCCGAGGAGAAGGTGATCGTGCCGCTCGCTGTGGAGAAGCGCAGCGCGGCGCTGGGCACCGCGTGTCGGGCGGCGTGGGCGGTCATGCGCACGCCGGGCACGACCTCCACGGAACTGGCGCCGTCGAGCCTGAGCGGCCTGACCTCGAACGCCTGGGACACTGGGTGCGCAAGATCGGGCAGGCTGGCGATGCCGAAGACCTCGTCGAGTTGCCGCACGTAGTCCAGGCTCGCCTCGGGCAGCCACAGTGGCAGCCGCTCCGATCGCGGCTCCGGAAACCGCTGCCCGTAGGCCAGGGCGACCAGATCGAGGCTGTGGTCGGCGTGCACATGCGTGACGACGACGGCGTCGAGCGCATCGCGCACGCCGGTTTGGGCCAGGGCTGCGGCGATGCCGGAGCCGCAGTCGACGAGGATGGTGCCGGCCACCGAGGTCAGCAGGTAGCCGGAACAGGCCGATATGGCATCGGGTGCGCCGGCCCGGCAGCCGAGCACGGTCAACGTCAGCGCGGAGGTGGCCGCTCGCTCGTGGGATTGGCGCACGATCGACACCCCCATCACCGCGCGGCGCCGGATCCCTGCGGCACCGCGCCCGAGGGCGCAACGGCCACCGCCACCTCACCGCTGATCGTCTCGAGGTTCAAGTCCTTGGTCTCCGGGGCAAGCAGCACCGAGACGACCAGGCCCAGGAGACCGGCTGCGACGAACAACCACAGGGCCTGGCTGAGGCCCCAGGCCTTGACGAGGTTCGGGAAGATCAGGATGCCCAGGATGGCGCCGACGCGGCTGACCGCCGTCCCCAGTCCGGTGCCGCTGGCCCGCAGGCTCGTGGGGAACAACTCGGTGAGGTAGACGAAGTCGAGCACGCCGGGGCCCATGTTGGCGAACAGCTCGGCCGCCGCAAAGAGCACGACGAGCGCGACGAACGCAGGCGACGGAAAGAGCGCCAGGGCGACGAGGGAGACCGTCAAGCCGGCGAACGAGGTGATGATCAACGGTCGGCGGCCCCAGCCGTCGACGAGCACGAGCCCGACCCCTGCGCCGATCAACCCGAGCAGGGAGACGGCCGCAGCCCCGATATACGCGTTGAGGGTTGAGCCGTGAGTGAACGTGCTGAGGATGGTCGGGGTGTAGATGCTGATCCCGTAGAAGGCGACGTCGTAGGCGAACCAGAACCCGCAGCCGAACACGGTCGCGCGCCAGAGATTCTTCGAGAGGAGCTCGAGCCAGGGTCGGGGAGTCGTGTCGGCGGCCTGCCCGAGCTGGATGTCGCGGCCGGTGAGCCGCTGAACGATTACAGTGGCCTCTTTGCCGCGGCCCTGGCTGTTCAGCCAGCGCGGCGACTCGGGGATCTGCCGGCGCAGCGCGAGGACGACGACCGCGAACAGCGCGCCCATCAGCAGCATCCAGCGCCACGCGTCACCGCCGAGGGGGAGGAACGCGATCCCGACGAGGTAGGCGGCCAACGCACCCACGAACCAGGTCGCGCCAAGGACGGTCACCAGCCGGCCGCGCTGACCGGGGGGACTGAACTCGGCGAGCAGGGTCGATGAGATCGGGTAGTCCGCCCCGATGCCGAGACCGAGCAGGATCCGGAACGCGATGAGCTGCCACACGTTCTGCGATACGGCGGCCAGGACAGCGAAGGCCACGAACGACAGCAGGTCGATGAGGTACATGGTGCGGCGCCCGATCCGGTCCGTCAGTCGGCCCAGGAACAGCGACCCGACCAGCATGCCGATGACCGCCGAGGACCCCACCAATCCCTGCAGCGCGGCTGGGATGGCGAATTGCTTCGTCACGAACGGCAAGGCGACCGCGATGACCGTG
>JAJYDP010000139.1 GCA_021777365.1 Chloroflexota bacterium
CCGGGGCCAGCTGCTGCGCGCGGTCGGCCACCGAGGCCACCTCGCCGCGGCGCGAGGGTGCGCCCGGGCGCGTGACCACCAGCAGCGCGGTCGGCCCGTCCGGGTCGTCGGCACGCGGCAGCGCGACCAGCGTGTCCGATGCGAAGCAGGCGTCGGGAAGGTCCGGCTCGGCCGGGAGAGGCACCACGCGCAGTCCGGCGTCGGCCAGTGCCGCCACGAACGCACGGTGCTGGGCGACCGCCCGGTCCACGTCGATCCGGTCGCGCTCGGCATGGGTGGAGAGTGCGTCGCGGAACGAGGCCCCGGGCTCCCGGACGATCACGTGCATCGCTCAGCCCTCCAGGATCGGCCGGGCCTTCTCCGGATCGTCGACCACGAACGCGAACATCGCCCGATCGCCCCACCGGCCGATGAAGAGGTGCCCGTGGATGTTGACGCCGGCGTCGGCCAGGCGGCGCGCGATCGTCGCCATGCCGCCCGGCCGGTCGTCCACCTCGGCGAGGAGCGACTCGCCCTCGAAGTAGGTGTACCCGCCCTCGTCCAGGACGCGCCGGGCGGTGTCGTCGTCGGCCGTGGTCAGGATGACGTGGCCGACGTCGCCGAGCCCGCCGCCACCGATGGCGCGCAGGTCCACGCCGTTGTCGGCCAGCGACTCGGCCAGCGTTGCGAGCGCGCCCGGCTCGTTCCTGAGCTGCACGATGAACTGCTGCGCCATCGCTCCCTCCGCCGGTTCGTTCGCCCCGGACTGTGAACCCGCGCTCCGGCCCAGGCGTGTGCCGGTCGGGGCCCGGGGTGCGGGTCGATTCTAGGGCCCCGGCGGCACCGTCGCCGCCCGGGATCCGCCGAGACCGCGGGACGTCCGCCGCCGCGCGCCGCGGGCACTGCGCGCCGCGGGCACTGCGCGCCGCGGGCACTGCGCACCGGCCGGACGTCACCCGGCGCGCAGCACCAGCACGTGCTGGTGGACGATGTTCGGCACGAAGGCCCGAGGGTAGCCGTAGGGTCGCAGGCGCGTCCCTGCCTGGTACCAGACGAGGTCGCCCTTGGTCACGAACCCGGTGCGCTCCGCCCGGGCCGCCAGGTCCGCGCCGGTGAACCGGTAGCGCCCCTCCTGGTACGCGTCGCGGACGATCACCGCGGCATAGCGGCCGTCACGGAGGATGCGCCTGAGCTGCGCGAGCACCGTCTCCATCCGCGCCAGGTAGTCGTCGTAGGACGCGCTGTTCGCCAGGTCCGCCGGGAAGTCCGTCACCATGGCGTAGTCGGTGCGCCGGTTGGCGTGCGCCTCCGCGAGCGGCCCCCCGGACATCGTGAGCCGGAGCTGCGGGTTGTAGGGGGGATCGGTCGCGACGAAGTCGACCGAGCCGTCGGGGATGCCGGGCAGGAGCGCGAGCGCGTCGCCGACCTCCATCCGGCACCCGGCCGGGTCGAAGCCGCGCGGCCCACCGGGGTCGGCCGGGCCCAGGTCCGCCAGCACGGGGGCCGTGCCTCGCGCCGGATCGAGCGCGTCACGCACCACCGCCTCGTAGATCGCGGCCCACCGTGGATCCAGCTCGATTCCCAGCGCGCGCCGGGGCACGCGGCAGATCGCGGCGCCGAGCAGGGTGCCGCCCACGCCGGCGAAGGGGTCCAGGACCAGCTCGCCGCCCCTGGTGAAGAACTCGATGAGGCGCGCCATCAGTCGCGGCGGCTTGTTCGCCCCGTGCGCCCGGCGGGCCGCATGGCCGAGCTCGGAGGGGTAGGCGGTCGTCCAGAGCGACTTGGTGAAGTAGAGCCACTCCTCGCCCGAGAGCTCGTTCAGGGTGTTGTCGGGGTGGATGCGCCCGTTGCCGCCGCCGGGATCGGCGCGCGTCGCCTCACCGGGAGGTGCGTCCGGCCTGCGGCGGACGCCGACCCGGGCAGCACCGGTCCGCTGCCGCGGCGCGCGGTCCGCCCCCGGGTCGCCGTTCGTTGTCGCCGTCATGCCTGCCCGCCCTCGCTCTGCGCCGGTCCGCGGATGGACCGGACCGCCCGGAACCGTCACCTCGCGGGAGCGTACAGCCGGGCGGCGTGCCGCGCGTCGACGCCGATGCCCCTGCCCGGTGGCGGGGCCGCCCCGTGGCACCGCCAACTATCCTGTCCGCATGCAGGTGGTCGGACGGGAGCGCGAGCTGGCGCGCCTCGGCGTGGCGCTGGAGCGTGCCGCCGCGGGCCGACTGTCCCGGGCCGTGGTCACCGGCGCGACCGGGAGCGGCGTCAGCACGCTGCTCTCGGAACTCGAGCGGCGTCTCGTGGACGAGCCGGGCGTCGTGGTTGCCCGGGGAGGAGCCGTCGAGCCGCTCTCCGGTCACCCGTACGCGGCCCTGTCCGCGGCGCTGCGCCGGCCGATCGCCGCCCTCCCTCCCGAGCGGCTGCCCGAGGTGCTGGGTGGCGCCGCGGGGGAGGTCGCGCTGCTGCTCCCGGAGCTGGCGGACACCATCGCCGCCGCGTGCCCGGCCGACGTACCCATGCAGTCGGGTCCCGACCGGCGCCGGGGCCGCTTCGTGGAGGCCGTGCTGGGGGTCCTCGGCCGGCTCGCCGGCGACGGCACCGCGCTGCTGGTGCTCGACGACCTGCACTGGTCCGACCCGGGGACCCGGGCGTTCGTCGAGTTCATGCTGGGGCTCGACGTCGCGGTCCCGCTCTGCCTCGTGCTCTCCTATCACGAGGACGAGCTCAGCCGCCGGCACCCGTTCAGTCGGATCGCGGACCTGCTCGCCGACCAGGCGAGGGTGGACCGGATCGAGCTCGGGCCGCTGCGGCCCGACGAGCTGCTGCGATTCATCCAGTCGGAGACGGGCGAGCGGCCCACGGCGGGACTGCTGGCCGCCATGGTCGAGCGATCGGGGGGCAACCCGCTGCGCGCCCGGCAGCTCCTGGAAGCGCGCCGGCACGTCCCGGACGCCCGCCTCTCGGACAGCTTCGACGAGCTCGTGGAGTCGCGGGTGGCGCTCGTGGGCGCCGCCGCCGCCCGGTGGGTGCGCGTCCTTGCCGTCGTCCGGCGTCCCGTCGACGTGGCCGAGTTGGCGGGCCTGCGGGTCCTCGGCGGGCAGCTCGGGGAGCCGGCGCTCCGGGAGGCGATCGCCAGCGGCCTGGTGGCTTCGGACGGGGGCCGGGTCCGCATCGCGCAGGAGCTGTACGCGGAGACGATCGAAGGGCAGCTCGATCCGCTCGGTCGGCAGGCGGTGCACGCGGCGATCGCCGAGCGCCTGGCGAGCACCCCGGCGGAGGCCGCGTGGCACTGGGAACGGGCGCTCCGTCTCGACCGGGCCCGGGACGCGCATGCCGGCGCGGGGATCGCGGCCGAACCCCTGGACCCTGCCGGCACGGCGCTGGAGCACTACCTGCGCGCGCTCGAGCTCGACGCGCTCGGCAATCAGTCGGGATCGGCGCCGGGCCAGGGGGACGCGGAGCGCGCCGGCGCGGCCGTGGTCGCGGATCACAACGGTCGCGTGCGGGGATCGGTCCCGGCGGACGACGAACGAGGCAACACCGACGGGCACGACCCCGCCGTCGGCGACCTCGACCGGGGCCGCACCGAACGGGCCCGCCTCGACCGTCCGTCGCTCCTCGAGCGGGCCGCCGGCGCCGCGCTCGCGGACGGATCGTTCCGGCTCGCGGCAGACCTGGCCGCGCGGGCCATCGCCGAGCGGTCCGACACGGGCAGCCTCGCGCGCGCGACGGCGCGTGCAACCGCGACCGCCCGGGGCGACGGCGCTCCCGCCCGGCGGGCGCTGGAGCTGGCCGGGCTGTACGAGCAGCTGGGCCGCTGCCGCTGGGCGGCGGGTGAGATCGACGACGCGCTGTCGGCGTTCCGCACGGGTGTCCAGATCGCGCCGCCCGGTCCCTCCGTCGAGCGCGCCCGCGTGCTGGGGGCGCTCGCCCAGGTCCTGATGCTCGACGGCCGCTTCGAGGAGAGCGCCCGGTGGGCCCGGGAGGCGATCGGGATCTCGCAGGCCGTGGGCGACGCCGCCATCGCGGAGCTTGGCCACGCGACCTGCACGCTCGGCGTGGACGTCGGATACCTGGGCGACCTCGAGGGCGGGCTGGCGATGCTGCAGGAGGCCTCCGCGCTCGCCAGGCGGGCCGGCCGGCTGGATGACCTGATGCGCTCGTTTGCGAACCGGACCACGCTGCTGGACCTCGGCTCGCGGAGGCTGGAGGCGCTCGCGGCCGTGGACGAGGGGATCGCCGAGGCCCGGCGCTGGGGCCAGGAGGCGGTCTACGGGGCATTCCTGCGCGGCAACGGGGCCGACGGCCTCTTCGCTCTCGGTCGCTGGGCCGAATCGGTCGCCATCTGTCGCGAGGCGCTCGAGTGGAGCCCGCCGGGCGTGGCGAGGTTCGCGCCGCTGCTCTGGCTCACCAGCGTGCGGGTGGAGTCGGCGTCCGACGAGGAGGCCGGGCGACTCCTGGGACAGCTCGTCCTGCAGCAGGAGTCGGTCGAGGATCCGCGGGGCCTGGCCGACGTCCAGCGGGCGAGCGTCAGCTTCGCGCTCTGGCGGGAGGACGTGCAGGAGGCGCGACGGGTCGCGGAGCGCGGATGGACCGGCGTGCTGCGAACCGACGACTGGACGCAGGTCGCCATCGCCGCGGCGACCACCGTGGAGGCGGCCGCGGCCGTCGCGGACGAGGCGCGGGACCGGGACGACGGCGCGACGTTGGACGAGGCGCTCGCCTGGGCCGACCGCGTGCTCGAGGAGGCCGCGCGCCGGGTGGAGTCGCGCGGGATCTCGCCGGAGCTGGGCGCCAAACAGGAGGCCGACCTGCTCCTGGAGATGGCGCGAGCCCACCGCACGCGCATCGCCGGTCCGCCGGACCCCGACGCCTGGGCCCGACTGGCCGAGCGCTGGCTCGAGGTGCCGATCCCGTACCGCGCCGCCCACGCCCGGTGGCGCGAGGCGGAGGCGGTCCTCCATTCCGGCCCCGCAGCGCCGGGTGGCCGGGTCGACCGCGCCCGAGCGCGGGACGCGCTGCTCGAGGCATGGCGGCTCGCCGGCGATCTCGGGGCGACGCCGCTCCGGCGGGAACTGTCCCGGCTCGCCGCCCGTGCCCGGATCCCGCTTCCCGAATCGACCGGGCCCGGGAGCCCCGGGGACGGTGCACCCGCCGCCGTCGAAGGCCCCGGGGATCGTGCGGTCGATCGGGCCGGGTTCGCGCTCCGCCTGGCACCCGCGGCCGACGCGGCGCCGGCCGATCCCTTCAACCTGAGTCCGCGCGAGCGCGAGGTCCTGGGCGTGCTGGCGGAGGGACGCTCGAACCGGGAGATCGCGCGCCGTCTCTTCATCAGCGAGCGCACCGTGGCCGTCCACGTCGGAAACATCCTGGCAAAGCTCGGGGTCTCCGGCCGCGTCGAGGCCGCTACGGTGGCACTCCGGCTGGGCCTCGCGTCGCCACCCGCGCCGGCCCGGGACCGGACGCGCCGGACGCGCGAGTGAGCCGGCCCGCCGCCCGTGGACGCGCCCGGCGCCGCCGGGCGAGAATGCCGGCCACGGAGACATCGAGGAGGGTGCATGACTGACGCGATCTGCTACCGGGATGCCTACGCGCGAACCTGCGAAGCCACCGTCCTCGAGGTTGAGCCGTCGGCGGACGGCGTTCTGGTGCGGCTCGACCGGACCGTCTTCTACCCCGGCGGGGGCGGACAGCCGGCCGATGCCGGGACGCTCCTTGCCCTCGATCCCGTCTACGGGGGCCAGCGCTGGCAGGTGGCGACGGCCCGCAAGGCGGGTGACGACGTCGTGCACCTGCTGACGGGGACCGAGGCAGCCGACGGCCCGGAGCCGGGGATGCGCGTCCGCGTCGACATCGACTGGGAACGCCGCCACCTGCTGATGCGCACGCACACCGCGCTCCACGCGCTGTGCGGGGTGGTGTGGCGCGACTACGGTGCGCAGGTCACCGGCGGGAACATGGAGCCGGGCGCCGGGCGGATGGACTTCGAGTTCGAGCGGATGTCCGGCGAGCTCGTCGGCGAGATCGAGGCCAGGGTGAACGCCGAGCTGGCGGCCGACCGCGAGGTGCGCGTGCGGGTGCTCCCCCGGGACGAGGCGTTCGCCATCCCCGATCTCATCCGCACCAAGGTGAACCTCCTGCCGCCGGGCATCCTGGAGATCCGCACGATCGAGATCGTGGGGCTCGATCTCCAGGCGGACGGGGGGACGCACGTGGCCAACACCCGCGAGGTGGGGCGGATCCACGTCACCGGCTACGAGTCGAAGGGCCGCATCAACAAGCGGATCCGGATCGAGATCGTCGATCACGGGACCCGGCAACCGGCATGACCGAACCGGACGTGACCGCGCCTGCCGCATCCCTGTCCTGCGCGCCCGCGCTCGCTGGACCCGTACCCTTCGTGCGCCTGCCTCGCCGCGCGGTGCCCGCGCCGTGAAGATCGACCTGGCCGCCGGGAGCCCGCCCCCGGGCGCGGTCGCCGGGATCGCCCGGGCGGCCGAGTCGTTCGGCTTCGACGCGCTGTGGCTGGCCGAGACCGAGCACGACCCCTTCGTGGCCGCCGGCCTGGCCCTCGCGGCGACCTCGCGGCTCCGGGTCGGGACCGGCATCGCGGTCGCCTTCGCGCGGAGCCCCGTCGCGCTGGCCCAGACCGCGTTCGACCTGGCGGCGCTCTCCGACGGCCGCTTCCTGCTGGGCCTGGGGACGCAGGTGCGGGCGCACGTCGAGCGGCGGTTCGGGATGCCCTGGAGCGCGCCCGCCCCGCGCCTCGCCGAGTGGATCGCGGCGGCGCGTGCGGCCTGGGCGACCTGGCAGGACGGGACGCCGTTCCGGGTCCGCAGCGAGCACCTGGACCTGTCGCTGATGTCGCCGTTCTTCAGCCCTCCGCCGCTTGCCTTCGCGCCACCGGACGGTGGGCCGCGGATCCCGGTCTCCATCGCGGGCGTCGGCCCCGGCCTCGCGCGACTCGCCGGGCGGAGTGCCGACGGGTTCCAGGTGCACCCCTTCCACACCGCGCGGTACCTCGCGGAGGTGCTGGAGCCGGCCCTGGAGGATGGCGAATCGAGCCGAGGCGACTGGCCGGGGCGTGCCCCGCGCACGGAACGCATCGTGCCGATCTTCCTGGCTCCGACCGACGAGCCGGCGCTGCTCGAGGACGCCCGGCAACGGGTCGCCTTCTACGCGTCGACGCCGAGCTACCGGCCCGTCCTCGACCTGCACGATGCCGGCCACGTCGGGGAGCGCCTTGGCAGGCTCGCCGCCGCGGGCCGATGGCAGGAGATGCCGTCCCTGGTCGCCGACGACCTGCTCGGGCTGGTGGCCGTGGTGGGGCCGTCAGCGGCGCTGCCGGAGATGGTCGCTGCGCGTGTCGCCGACCACGCGGACCGCGTGCTGCCCTTGCTGCCCTTCGGCCCCGACGGCGCAGCCGGGCCCGTCGAGCGGCTCTGGCGCGGCCTGCTCGAGACGCTGCGGGCTGCCTGAACAACCGCGCGAGGCCCGACCGCCCTACGCCGTGGCCCGGTGCGGGGCCGCGTCCCCGCTGGCCACCTTCAGCTGCTCCTCGATCTGGGCCACGCTCCGCAGGATCCCGACTCGCAGGCCATCCAGGTCCGCGGACACCTTCGTGGTCGTGGTCGTGATCGAGGTCAGGCTCGACTTCATCCCCTGGATCGCGGACAGCTGCGTCCGGATCCCGTCGAGCGCGTGGTCCACCGCGGCGACGTCGACCTCGACCGGCCGTTCGCGGAGCGCGTCCAGGGCGAAGATCCGGGCAAGCCGCACGGCGCACTCCAGCGGGAGCCGGTCGGGGGCGGCCGGGTCCATCACGCACCAGACGTCCCGCCCGACGATGGCCAGCGGGTCCACGTTCGCCGGCGCATGCTGGGGCGTGAACACGATCACCGCGGCCTGTGCCGAGCGGTTCTGCCGCGCGGCCGCGAGCTCCTCGATCACCTGGCGGGTGCTCATGGCCCGGTCCTTCGACTCGATGACCACGCGCAGGTCCGCGCCCCGGGTCCGGCTCGGGTCCACCGTGAGCAGGAAGTCACCCTTCTTGGCCTTGATGGTCTCGCCCGGCAGCGTGCCCGTCCGCTCGACCGCGTCGCCGAGGCCGGCCGAGATCTCGCCCAGCAGTTGCTCCAGGACGTCCTCGAAGTCGAAGCCCTTGGCCGCCGACTTCGCCCGCTCGGCAGCACGCGCCTCTGCGGCCTTCTCGAGCGCCTGGATCCGGCCCGCCAGGTCCTCGAACCCCTTCGAGACCTCGCTCCGGAACTGGTAGAGCGGGGACCCCAGGCGGGTGGGATCCAGCAGCTGGGCCAGGCGGCTGCCGTCGCCGTCGAAATAGCGCCCCAGCAGGTCGTTGAGGCGGCCGATCGCCGAATCACGGCGGCTCTCGTCGAACAGGTCCGCCACCAGCCGGCGCAGGGCGCCCTGGTCCCCCAGGAAGCGCTCCAGCGTGCGCGGCAGCTTGCCGCCGTCCTCGGCGAAGGAGTCACGCAGGGCCTGCGCCAGCGCCTGGCTCGCCTTCTCGTTGCGCTCGTCGATCTGCGCGACGAGCCGTCCGAACTCCTTCTCGATGACGTCCACGTTCACGGTGAGGCCGGCGTCCCGGACCGCGAGGAGGCCGATGCGCAGGGCGCGCTCCACCAGCTCGGGGCGGTCCTGCTCGGCGCGCTCCGAGACGAACCGGGCGAGGTCCGGGTCACGCAGCTCGAGGTGCTCGACGGTCAGGCGGTCTCCCGCGATGCTCACGGCGGTCTGCATGCGCCAATCCTGACACGGCGCGTTGCCAGCTTGCGTGGCACGCGACGCACTGGTCCTGCCCCGGTTCCGTGGACATCTGCTATCCCGGCGGCCCTCCGCCGGGCCCGAGGTTCTCGATGCGCAGGCGCGGGATGTCGTCCGCGGGATCGAACCCGAGGATCTGCCCGTAGAACGAGAGCTCGGCCTCGAGCGTGCGTCGGATGGTCTCTGCCCTGCGGAACCCGTGGCCCTCGCCCTCGAACGCGAGATACGCCACGGGGATCCCGCGACGGCGCAGCGCCTCGAACATCAGCTCCGCCTGGTCGGGTGGCACGATGCGGTCGTCCAGCCCCTGCAGCAGGAGGACGGGGCACGAGATGCGGTCGACGAAGTGGATCGGCGAGCGGTCGTGATAGACGTTCGCCGCGGCCGGGTACGGCCCGAGGAGCCCGTCCATGTACCGGGACTCGAACTTGTGGGTCTCGCGCGTGAAGACCTCGAGGTCGGCGATCCCGAAGTAGCTCGTGCCGGCCCGGAACTCGTCCCGGAACGTGACCGCGCAGAGCGTGGTGTAGCCGCCGGCACTGCCACCGTGGATCAGCAGCCGGGACGGATCGGCGCGCCCCGCACCCGCCATGAAGCGAGCCCCGCTGGCCGCGTCCTCGAGATCGACCTCGCCCCACCGGCCCGCCAGCAGCTCGCGGTACTGCCGCCCGTACCCGCTGCTGCCCCGGTAGTTCACGTCGAGCACGGCGATGCCGCGGCTCGTCCAGAACTGGATCCCGAGCACCAGCGCCGCGCCCGCCATCGCCGTGGGACCGCCGTGGACGTTCACGAGCAGCGGCGGCAGTTCGCCGTCCGGCCCCACGAACTCGGGGTTGCGCGGGGGGTAGAAGAGCGCGTGAGCCGTCTCGCCGTTCCCGGTGGGGAACGCGACCGGCTCCGGGATCGACAGGAACCGCTCGTCCGGCGCGTCGCCGGAGGACTCGGCCACCACCGTTGCCTCGCCCGTCGTCGTGTCGAGCCGGACGAGCCAAGTGTCGCGTGTCGCACTGGCCACGGTCACGACCGCGCCGCCGTCGGGGTGCGCGGCCATCGACCCGTACCAGGTTCCGCCCG
>JAJYDP010000140.1 GCA_021777365.1 Chloroflexota bacterium
AGCCCGCACGGATCCGCAGGTCCGGCCGCTCGTCGCCGCGCCCCGAATCATGCCGCGCACGCGTAGGGCTCGCGTGGCGCGCAATAGCTGGGATCGGACACGTTCGTCCGTGCGGCCGGGTTCCGCCGAGCACGGCCGCGAGTTCGGCCGAGTGCCCGGCGACGATGCGCCGGGCGGCAGCACGCGGCCGCGAGTACGTCCGTGCGGCCGTGCGGCCGCTCGCCCAGGGCCGCGAGAATGCGCCGGGCCGGCTGCACGCGGCCCGGCGCGGCCCGTCTACTGCTCCGCGGCGCTGGCGGGGCGCGTCCCCAGCGTCACCTTGATCGTCATCTGCTGCCCGTTGCGCAGCACCTGGAGTTCCACCGTTTCACCGGGCGAGTGGGTGACCAGCAGCATGTCGAGCGGGTGCGTCGCATCGACCCGCTGGCCGTCCAGCGCGGTGATGATGTCGCCGGCCTTGAGTCCGGCGGTCGCCGCCGGGCTCCCCGGCTCCACCAGCGGCTGGCCGGACGTCGCGTCGGCCGGGCCGATGTACGCGCCGTAGTCGATCGGCGTGTTGAGCTGCTGCTGCGCCTGCGGGTTGAGCGAGGTGAAGCGGATCCCGATCCACGGCCGGGAGAGCTTCTGCCCGGCCACGGCCTGGGCCATGATCGGTCGCGCGATGTTGATGGGGATCGCGAAACCGATCCCCTGCGCGGTGGTCGCCGTGGCGGTGTTGATCCCGATCACCTGGCCGGCGGCGTTGACCAGGGCGCCGCCGGAGTTGCCGGGGTTGATGGCGGCGTCCGTCTGGATCAGGTTGTGGAGCGTCACCGGCTGCCCGGTCTGGTCGTTGGTGACCGTGATCTGGCGGCCCAGGGCGCTGACGATCCCGGAGGTGACGCTGTTGGTGAAGGTGCCCAGCGGGCTGCCGATGGCGATCGCCAGCTGGCCCGGCTGCAGCGACCCGGAGTCGCCGATCGGCGCGGCGGGCAGGTTGGTGCCGGGGACCTTGACGATGGCGAGGTCGGTCAGCGTGTCCAGGCCGTAGACCGTGCCGGTGAGCGTCCGGCCGTCCGCCAGCGCGACCTGCACCTGGTTGTTGGTGGCGCCGGCCACCACGTGGTGATTCGTGACGATCCAGCCGTTCGAGTTGTAGATGATCCCGGAGCCCACGCCGGTCGCCGGCAGCGAGAACGGGTCGAGCGAGCTGGTCTGCTGCGTGGTGATGGTGACCACCGCCGGGCTCACGACCTGGGCCGCCTTGACGATGGCCGACTGCTCGTTGACCGTCACCACCTGCTGGCCGGACGAGCCGGTGGAGCCGGACCCCGTGGTCACGGAGGCGACGGGAGCCGGGCGGTTCAGCGCGCCGGACATGTCGAGCGCCGTGTACGTCCCGGCCGACGCGAGTGCCGCCGCGACCAGGGCGGCCACGACCACCAGGACCGCACCGGAGGTGCGCGCGGGCGCCGGCCGAGGGGCGGCCGGCGGGTACGGCTCGATCCACTGGCTCGGCGTGGCGGCCGCGTTCCAGGCGTCCTGCGACCAGGTGGGTCGCGGCTCCGGCTGGGGGCTGTAATACGAGATCGTGTCGTCGGGTCGAGGGTCGGTCATGAAGAAGGTGCCTCGGATCGGTTACCGGGAGTGGCCGCGACAGGCCCGATGGCCGGCCCGATCCCTGGCCGGCTCCCGAACGTACCGGCTCACTCTGGCACGGACGTGTTCACGGGCAATGCTGCGGGGGGTGAAGATTCCATCACCTCGGGTGTCCGCGGCGTGCGGGGCAGGTGGACCTCCACCTGCGTTCCCTGGCCCACGCGGCTGGCGATGCTGATGCGGCCTCCATGCATCTCGACGATGGAGCGGGCGATCGCCAGGCCCAGCCCGGAACCGGACGCCCGCACCTCGTTGGCACGCGAGCCGCGGTAGAAGCGCTCGAAGACGTGCGGCAGCTCGTCCGGGGCGATGCCGATGCCGGTGTCGCGCACGGTGATCCGGGCACCCTCGCGCGTGCGCGCCAGCGACACCGTGACCTGCCCGCCGGGCGGCGTGAACTTCACCGCGTTGCCCACCAGGTTGCCCAGGACCTGGCCCAGGCGTGGCGGATCGTGCGGGAAGCGGAACGGGTCGGTCGGGAGCTCCGCTGCCAGGGTCACCCCCTTGCGCTCGGCGGTCGGACGTGCCTGCTCGATCGCGCTCTGCACCACCACGCGCAGGTCGTCGGGTCGCACGTCCAGGGCCACCAGGCCCGAGTCGAGCTTGGAGAGCTCCAGCAGGTTCGAGGCGAGCCAGTCGAGCCGGTCGATCTGGACGCGGCTCGTCTCCAGGAACTCGGCCCGTGTCGCCGGGTCGTCCACCACGCCCTCACGCAGCAGCTCGTTGTACATGCGCAGCGCGGCGATCGGCGTGCGCAGCTCGTGGCTCACGTCCGCCACGAACTCGCGGCTCCGGTCGCGGTCGCGCCGGATGAACTCGATGGAGCGCTCCAGTTCGTCGGCCATCCGGTTGAACGTGGTCGCCAGCTCGTTGACCTCCGGCGCCCCGCTCGGCGAGGGCGTCACGCGTGCCGAGAAATCGCCGGCGGCGAGCGCGTGCGACGCTCGCGTGAGGCGCTGGATCGGGGTGGTGAGCCGGTCGGCCACGATGTACGCGACGACGACCGCCAGGGCGAGCGCCAGGGCCGCCACGGCCATGAGCACCCAGAAGAGCGTCTGCAGCGTCTCGGTCCGCAGGGTGTAGGGCGAGGAGAGCTCCACCACGACCGTCCGCGCGGGCGCCGTCCCCGAGAACTGCGACCAGTAGAGGTCCGTGATGGTGAACGAGCCCGAGTAGCTGCCGGCCTCGCGCGTGAGCCCCTGCCCGGGCGACCCGGTGAGCGGCGCGTGCAGCGTGGCCACGGGCGTGCCGGTGGCCGTGGGTCCGGGGTAGATGCGGACGGTGACGTCGGCCTGGGCCACCACCTGCGCCTCGAGCTCCAGGAAGGAGCGCTCGTTCGGCTCGTCGGCGCCCGTCAGCCCCGCGACCACCTGGTCCGAGAGCGACAGCGGGTTGGTCGGCGCCACGATCGGGACCAGGCCGCCCCGGGAGACGAGGCGGAGCTCGAGGGCCAGGAGCTGCGCCACCGCCGCCTCCCTGGCCTGCAGGTTCTGCGTCTCCTGCTGCGAGAAGTAGGAGTCCAGCAGCCGGGGCAGGACGGCGAGGACCAGGATCAGCGCGAACGCGACCACCGCCGAGATGACGACGGCCAGCCGGGCGCGGAACGATCGAGGGAGGAACCGCCCGAAACGGGTCCCGGCCGGTCGGTCGGCCTCAGCGTTCGGCAAAGGCGTACCCGGCACCTCGCACCGTCAGGATGAACGCGGGCGCGAAGGGGTCGTCCTCGAGCTTCTCGCGCAGGTGGCTGACGTGCACGTTGATGGTCTTCTCGTCCTGGTCCAGCGAGGACTCGTAGTCCCGTACCAGTTCGAGCAGCTCCCGCCGGGAGTAGACGCGGCCGGGCCGCGAGGCCAGGTGGCGCAGGATCTCGAACTCCGTGGCGGTCAGCGAGATGCGCCGTTCGCCGCGCGAGACGCGCCGTCGCTCGAGGTCGATCACCAGGTCGCGGAAGCGGATCACCCGCCCGCCGGTCGCGTCCGCGAGGTCGCCGTAGGCGCGCCGCAGCAGCGCCTTGATGCGGCTCATCAGCTCGCGGAGGCTGAACGGCTTGGTGAGGTAGTCGTCGGCGCCGAGCTCGAGCCCGATC
The DNA here is from genome assembly GCA_021777365.1 of Chloroflexota bacterium. The sequence goes on from JAJYDP010000140.1 coordinate 3,725, forward strand.
ACCTTGTCCACCTCGTCGTCGCGCGCGGTCAGGAAGAGGACCGGCGCCTTGGAGCCTGAGGCGCGCAGGCGGCGGAGGACCTCGAACCCGTCGATCCCCGGCAGCCGCACGTCGAGCACCAGCAGGTCCGGTGCCTGCTGGGTGGCGAACTCCAGCCCCTCCTCGCCGCTGCGGGCGACGCGGACGTCGTACCCCTCCTGCTGCAGCGCATACTCGACGCCGCGGGCCACGGCGAACTCGTCCTCGACGATCAGGATGGTCGCGTTCATCGGCGCGAATCGTACAACCCGGAGGGTCTGCTACCATCCGTGGTCGCGACACCGCACGGCAGGCGCTGATGCTGCGCGCCCGCCGGACCCACGGGCCACGGTCCGCTGCCCCGACCCGCCGCCCGCCAGCACGAGGACACCACCGTGACCCGACCCGCACTGGTCGCGCACCGGCGCGACATCACCGGCAAGGACGTCGCCAGGCTGCGCCGCCAGGGGATCCTGCCCGCCGTCCTCTACGGGCACGGCGAGGAGTCGCAGGCGATCCAGGTCGACGCGAAGGCGTTCGAGACGATCAGCCGGACCGCCGGGCACCACGCCCTGATCGACCTGCGGATCGACGGCGGCCGCGCCCACCCCGCCGTGATCCACGGAGTCCAGGAGCATCCCATCAAGCGCGTGCCGATCCACGTGGACTTCTACATGGTCAAGATGACCGAGGAGATCACGATGGACGTGCCGCTCGAGCCCGTCGGCACCTCCGTGGCGGTCGAGAAGCACAACGGCACCCTCCTCCAGACGATCGACCACCTGCGCCTGCGCGCGCTTCCGGCCGACATGCCCCAGGCCGTGGAGTTCGACATCAGCGCCCTCGACTCGTTCGACGCGGTGATCCACGTCCGCGACCTGCAACTGCCGCCGCGCGTGACCCTGCTCACGGACGCGGACGAGCCGGTGGCGCACGTGCAGCCGTCCCGTGCCGAGGTGGAGCGCGAGGCCGCGGCTGCCACCGAGGGTGTCGCCGCCGAGGCCGCCGCGCCCGCCGAGACGCCGGCCGAGGGCTGACGAGCGATCCCGCGCGCCGGTTCGGGGCGCGGGGCGATATCGGGGCGCGGGGGTACCGCCCTCCCGCCCGGACCTGGGAGGCGACGGGTGTCGCTGCCGGTGAACCCGCCCGTGGAGCCGATGCTCGCCCGGCCGGCCGACGCGATCCCCGAGGGGGACGGCTGGCTGTACGAGCCGAAGTGGGACGGGTTTCGCGCACTCGTCTTCCGCGACGGCGCCCGGCTGCTGATCCAGAGCCGTGATCTGAAGCCCCTGGACCGGTACTTCCCCGAGCTGCGCGAGCCGCTCCTGGACGCGCTGCCCGAGCGGGCCGTGATGGACGGCGAGATCGTGATCGCCGGACCGAACGGGCTCGATTTCGACGCCCTGCTGCAGCGCATCCACCCTGCGGCCTCCCGGGTGGCCCTGCTCGCCGCCCGCACGCCCGCCTCCTACGTGGCGTGGGACCTGCTGGCCGAGGGCGACGAGGATCTCCGCAGCGTGCCGTTCGCGGAGCGCCGCGCGCGCCTCGCCGCCGTGCTGGGGAGGGGCCGGGGCGGGAGCGTGGACGCGGGACTCACGGATGCGCAGCGGTCGACCGCCGCGCCCGCCATCGCCGCCGGGCGCCCGAGCGCCAGCGCGGTGCTGTTGACGCCGGCCACGGACGACCCGGCCGTCGCGGCCGACTGGTTCGCCCGCTTCGAGGGGGCCGGGCTGGACGGCGTCGTGGCCAAGCGGCTGGACGGACCGTACGAGCCGGGGCGGCGCGCGATGGTCAAGATCAAGCACCAGCGGACCGCCGACTGCGCGGTGGCCGGCTTCCGGTGGTATCGCGATGCCCCCGGAGAGCTCGTCGGCTCCCTGCTGCTGGGCCTCTACGACGACGCCGGGACACTGCATCACGTGGGGGTCACCTCGAGCTTCACGCGGGACGAGCGCCGCGCCCTCGCGGCCGAGCTCGCGCCGCTGCGCGAGCAGGCCCTGGACGGCCATCCGTGGGCCGGCTGGAAGGCGATGGAGGACGAGGCGGCGCGGCGCGGGCAGCGGCTCCCGGGCACCACGAGCCGGTGGAGCCGCGGGCGCGACCCGAGCTGGGAGCCGCTGCGGGTGGAGCGGGTCTGCGAGGTGGCCTACGACCACCTGCAGGGCGACCGGTTCCGACACGCGACGACGTTCCGGCGCTGGCGGCCCGACCGACTGCCGTCGCAGTGCCGATACGACCAGCTCGAGTCGACGCCGCCGTACGAACTGGCACAGGTCTTCGGGACGGGCCAGGCCGAGCCATCCGACCCCGGCCCATCCCCGCAGTGACCGGACCCCGGCGCAGTGATTGGACACTCGGCGCCGTGATCGCATCCTGGTCTTCATGAGCGCGTCCGGGTCCATCGTCCGCTGCCGTGGCTGCGGCGCGCTCGTGCCGACCGAGGGGATCCCGCCCGAGCACGCGTACATCGACGCATCGCCCGGCTGCTGGTCCCTGTTCGCGGAACTGCGCGGGCGCGAGGCGAGCGACCCCGGGTACCTTGCGCACGGGTGTTCGATCACCGATGCCTACATGATCCAGCACCCCGGCGTGCCCGGCCGGCAGTCCAGCCAGTCGGTGTGGGTCCACCTCGTCGGCCTCCAGCTCGTGGTGGAGCGAGGGATGCGCCCGCTCGACGCGATCGACGTCGTCCGGCGGATCCTGGTCGGACATCCGGTGTTTCCCTGGCTCGATCCTCCCCCGTCACTCGGGGCCACCACCGTCGCCGATGTGGCCGCCGCCGGCGGGCCGGACGAGTACGCCGACGCGGTGCGGCGCTGGGCACGGGACGCATGGCAGGCCTGGGCCATCCACCATGAACGGATCCGGGATCTCGCGACCGCAGCCCTCGCGGGGACGGCACAGGCGGATCCCCACTAGGATGGTCCGGCCATGCCCTCGGTCGTGCATCCCCGCACCGGTCGTCCGCGCCTGCTGATCGCCGGCATCGCCGCCGTCGCGATCGTCGTGATCGTCGTGGCCGGCGCCGCGGTGCTCGGCGTGGGCAGCTCGCCGCCGCCCGTGACGGGCGTCCAGCTCGACCAGGCCGTCCCCTCCGTCTCGCTGGTGAACGCCGACGGCCGGCCCACGTCACTGGCGGCGTTGCGCGGGCGGTACGTGGTGCTGACGCCGTTCCTCACGCTCTGCCACGAGGTGTGCCCCATCACGACCGGCGCCTTCCTGGAGATGGAGCAGGCTGTCGCGAAGGCCGGGCTCTCGGGCCGCGTGGCGTTCGTGGAGGTGACGGTCGATCCCGGGCGCGACTCGCCGGCACGCCTGCGCGCCTACGCGCAGCTGACGGGGATCGACTGGACGCTGCTCACCGGGACGCCCGCGAACATCGCGGCGTTCTGGAAGTTCTTCGGGGTCGACTACCAGGTGCAGCCGATCGGGTCGCCCGCGCCGATCGACTGGTGGACGCACCAGCCGGAGACCTACGACGTCGGGCACAGCGACGGCCTCTTCTTCCTCGACGCGCAGGGGCACGAGCGGATCGCCGTCGTCGGGATCCCCGACGTGGGCGGCTCCCTCGATCCGACCCTGACGGCCATGCTCGACGAGCAGGGGCTGCAGAACCTGCACGACCCGCAGGCGGCCTGGACGATCCCGCAGGCGCTGGACGACCTGGGCAACCTGGTCGGCAGGCGGATCCCGCCCGCGGGTTCCTGAGGCGGGGCGCGCGACGCTTCGCAGGCTCGGCGGCTCGGCGGCTCGGCGGCTCGGCGGCTCGGCGGCTCGGGGCCTCGGCCCCGTCACGAGCCCGCGTCGCCGCGGGCCTACCAGGGGCTGTAGTCCGGGTCCAGGGGTTCCTGCGGGGGGCGCAGCTCCTCCGGCACGTGCCGCAGGTTCACGCGGATCCGCGTCCACGTCGTGTAGCGACCCCGCATCGCATCCACCAGCACGTCATCCACCTGCAGGTATCGCGCCGCCTCCGGGTGCCGGTCGCGCCAGCGCGCCAGCCCGGCGAGCGCGTCGTCCTTCGCCGCGGCCCGCGCGATCTCGACCAGGGGCATGGTCATCCTCCGACGGGAGGGCATCACTCGCGGTGGCTCGTCGGCCGGCTTCGGGTAGTGCGGTGGCCAGGGCGCCTCGCCCAGCCCCTCGGCCTCCTGCCGCGCGGACAGGTCGAGCAGCCCGTCCAGCGAACCGGCCGCCTCGTCGATCCCCGTCGCCGGGTCGCCGATGCGGTCGAAGCGCGCCGGGACGGAGGCCAGGGTGAACGCCGCCGCGTCGACCGTGGCGACCTCGTCCCAGGCCAGGGGCGTGGAGACCCGGGCGTCGGGCGTGGGCCGCACCGAGTAGGCCGACGCCACCGTGCGGTCCTTCGCGTTCTGGTTGTAGTCGATGAAGACGCCGTGCCGCTCCTCTTTCCACCAGCGGCTGGTGGCGATCCCGGGGACGCGGCGCTCCACCTCGCGTGCCATGGCCAGCGCTGCCCGCCGGACCTCGGTGAACTCCCAGCGAGGCTGGATCCGCACGTTGACGTGGATCCCCCGCGACCCGGACGTCTTGGGCCAGCCAACCAGGCCGTGGTCGGCCAGCACGTCGCGGACCACCAGGGCCACCTGCCGCACGTCGTCCCACGACACGCCCGGCCCGGGATCCAGGTCCACCCGCAGCTCGTCGGGATGGTCCAGGTCCTCCGCGCGCACCGGGTGCGGGTTGAGGTCGATGCATCCGAGGTTGACGATCCAGCACAGCTGGGCGGCGTCCCGCACCACGACCTCGCGAGCGGTCCTTCCCGATGGGAAGGCAAGTTCCACCGTCTCCACCCAGGCCGGGCGCGACTCGGGCGCGCGCTTCTGGAAGAAGAACTCGCCGTCGGCGCCGTTCACGTAGCGCTTCAGGGCCATGGGCCGGCCGCCCGCGCCGCGCAGCGCGCCATCCGCCACGGACAGGTAGTAGCGGACCAGATCGAGCTTGGTGAGGCCGGGCCCCGGGAAGAAGACCTTGTCCGGGTTGGTGACGGTCACCCGGTGGCCGCCGATCTCCAGGACTTCGTGGCGGGTGGGCACGGCGGGGGCTCAGAACCCCGAGACGCGCTCGGGGGCGATCCGGATCGGCACGGAGTAGTCGTCGGCGAGCTCGCGGAACTTCCCGCTGAAGGCGGCGATCATGCGCTCGCGGTACTTCTCGAGGTAGGTGGGGTTCTCGTCCAGCCGCGGGGCGGCGTCGTCCACCCGCGCGGTGCCCACCACCACGACCACGTCGTCGCCGTGCGTGTCGGTGTCCAGGTGGAGCGACACCCGGGGGTTCGCCGCGATGTTGCGGAGCTTGCCCGTCGCCGGCTGGCTGTACAGCAGGATCGAGGTGCCGTCCCAGGTGAACCAGACGGGCACCGGGACCGGCGTCCCATCCGGCCGCACGGTCACCAGCCAGCCGATCTCGTCCCCGCGCAGCCGCCGGTCGGCACGGGCCCCGAACTCGGTCTCCAGGTCGAGCATCTGCCCCCTCCTCGTGCTGCCGGTCCCCGCAAGCGACCCTCTTCGCGCGGCCCTCGCGCCGCCGGCCCTCGTGCCGCCGGTCTGAAGCATGCGCCCGTCGTCGCGACGTCCATCCTCGCGCCGCCCGTCCTCGCGGACCACAGGATAGGCCCGGAGAACAGGGCCCGGCAGAAGGGCGGGCACTCGGCTCGCCACGCCGGCACGGTGTCAGGCCGACGGCTCCGCATTGTCCCTGGTCTCAGCTGTTGCACGCCGGGGCGCGTGGCCGGCTTCGGGTCCGTTTCGCCCGTGATCCCAGCTGTTGCACGCCAGGCGGACCGTACGCGCGCTCGGCACGATTCCGGGCCGGCCGACGAGCCAGCGCACGGCCCGATCCGTGCGTGCCGGGTGGACTTCCGTGCCGTCCCGTGGCCGCCGATTCGCGCTCGGACCGCGTAGTGCCCTCCTGGTGTGCATCAGCGAAGAACCCGACGAGGACCACGCCGCGGACCGGGGCGAGGCACCGCGCCAGCAGCCCGGCGAGGCACGGCGCCAGGACCCCGGCGAATCACCGCGCCAGCAGCCCGCCGAGGCACCGCGCCCAGAGGC
>JAJYDP010000141.1 GCA_021777365.1 Chloroflexota bacterium
GGCGTGCCCGCGGACGGCGTGCCCGCGCCGTCCGGCGCCACCACGCCGTGGTCGCGTACCAGCAGATCCAGTGCGGCCGCCGTGTCCGCCTCCGGGTCCTCCTCGCCGGCGGTGAACGTCCGGACCCTGGCCGGGCCAACATCCATCCCGCGGAGACGGAGCAGCTGCTTGAGCCGGTCGACTGAACCGGCGCGCGTGAGGCGGACCAGCCGGTCGAGGGCGTCCCGGTGTGCCGCCGTCCCCTCGCCGCGAACGAACGCCCCGAACAGCGCCACCACCACGTCCGGCACCGCCGCCGCGTTGCCCGAGACGATCGCGCGGCCACCGGCGCCCGCGAACCGCTCCATCAGCCCGTCATTCCCGGAGGTGACCAGCAGGTCGGGTGGCAGCGCCAGGTACGGCTCGATCTCCTCCCACGTGCCGACGCTGAGCTTGACGCCGCAGACGTTCGGTTCCTCCAGCAGCGCCATGAACGACGACGGGGGCACTCGGTTCGCCGATGCCTCCGGGTAGTTGTAGAAGAAGAAGGGGATCTCGGGGACCGTCCGGGCAAGGGTCCGCAGATAGTGCTCGACCGCGCCAGGGCTGGTCCGGTGCAGGTAGGGCGTGATCGCTGCCAGCCCATCGGCTCCCGCCGCCGCCGCCGCATCCGCCAGCCGGCGGGCGCTCCGCAGGTCGACATGCCCGACGTGAACGATCACCGGGACACGGCGGGACGCGGCCGCGAGAAACGCCGACGCGGCCGCCGCCCGTTCCTCGACCTCCATGGCCACGAACTCGCCCGTGGTGCCACCGACCATCAACGCCGCCACGCCCCGTGCCAGCAGGAAGTCCGCGTAGGCGGCAATCCGGCCGGAATCGACGCGCCCGTCGTCGCGGAACGGCGTGGAGGGCGCCGCGATGACGCCGCCGAAGCGTGCCGGCCATGCGCCCTCCCGATCGAAGGTCACGGCGCCGACCGGTCGGGTTCGGAGGCTGGCGCGCCTGCAGGCGACGCCTCTGCCCCCTGGGGCATCTCTGCGCCCTCCGACGCCCGGATCGACTCCAGCAGCGCACGCGGCACCGTGGCCAGGAAGTGGGAGTCGCTCAGCAGCGCCAGCATCCGGAAGCCCGCGGCCCGCCACCGTGCCGTCAGCTCCAGGTCGCCGCTGTAGATGCCGGGCACCACCCCGTGGCGCCGGCACGCCTCGAGGACCCGCATGATGCGCGCGACGTGGTCCGGCGCGTCCGTCCACAGGGACGGCGGATACCCCCCGGCGAGCGAGAGGTCCCCCGGTCCGATGAAGAGCCCGTCCACGCCGGGCACCGCCGCGATCTCATCGACCCGTTCGACCCCCTCGAGGGTCTCGATCATCGGGACGCAGCGCGCGATGCGGTCGCCCATGGCCGCGTCGTAGCCGGGGTTGAGGTACTGCACGCGGCTGGGGCCCATGCTGCGGATACCGCGCGGCGGATACCGGCAGGCCTCGGCCGCCGTCTCGGCCTGCTCGGGCGTGCTCACCATCGGGACGATGACGCCCACCGCCCCCGCGTCCAGCACCTTCCCGATGAGCCCGGGGTCGGTCCACGGCACGCGCACGAAGGCCGGTGTGCCGGTCAGGGTAAGGACCTGCAGCATCGCGAGCAGGCTGTCCGTGCCCATCGGGCCGTGCTGTGCGTCGATGCACACCCAGTCGAAGCCGGTGTGCCCCAGGATCTCCGCCGACATCGGCGAGGGCAGCTGCGCCCAGCCCCCGTACATCGGGCGGTCCGAGGACCACAGTTCGTGGAAGTGCCCGGGGGCGCGGCGCGCAAGCCAGCTCACGTGATCAGTCTCCGTTGAAGCCGAGCAGGTGTGGGAGGAAGAGCGAGATCTGCGGGAACAGCATCAGCACGATCAGTCCCGCCACGAGCAGGCCCAGGAACGGCCACATCTCCCGGATGATCTCCTCGAGCGGCGTGTGCGTCAGCCGGCTCAGGATGAAGTTGAGCACGCCCAGGGTCGGCAGCCCCAGGCCGATCATCATGTTCAGCGTGATCACCACGCCGAAGTAGACCGGGTCGATCCCCGCCGCCTTCACGATCGGGAGCACGATCGGCAGCATCACGAACTGCAGCACGACCGTCTCCAGGAACAGGTCGCCCACCAGGAACAGGATGTTGATGATGGCGAGCAGCACCAGCGGCTGGTGGGAGATCCCGAGCACCAGCTGGGTCATCGCGGCCGGGACCTGCTCGTTGGTCACCGCGTAGTCGATGATGAAGGCTCCGGCGATGAGACCGGCGACCGCGCCGGTCTGGCGCACCGCGACGCCCATGCTGCGCAGGAACTGGCGCGGCGTCAGGCTCCGGTAGACGAAGAGCGCCACGATCAGCGCGTACAGCACGGCCACGGCCGCGCTCTCGGTGGGCGTGAAGATCCCGCTGTAGATCCCGCCGATGAGGATCACCGGCGCCATGATCGCGGGGAAGCCGGCGATGAGGGCGACCACGATCGGCAGCAGACCGGGCCAGTTCTCGCGGGGCAGGTTCTTCCTGCGGGCCAGGTATCCCACCAGCCCCGCATGGGCGACCGCCAGTGTGAGGCCGGGCACCAGCCCGGCGAGGAAGAGTGCCCCGATGCTGGTGCCGCTCAGGAAGCCGTACACCACCAGCGGGATGCTGGGCGGCAGGAGCGGGCCCATGATCGCGCTGGTCGACGTGGTCGCGCAGGCGAACCCCTTCGGATACCCCGCCGACTCCATCGCCCGCACGCTCATCACGCCGATCCCGCTGGTGTCGGCCACCGCGCTCCCGGTCATGCCGCTGAAGATCAGGGTGGCCACGATGTTGACCTGCGCCAGCGCGCCCCGGGATCGGCCCAGGAGCAGCTGCGCGAAGCGGAACAGGCGGTCGGTCAGGCCCGCGCTGTTCATGAGTTCGCTGGTGAAGATGAACAGGGGCACCGCGAGCACCACGAAGTTCGCGCCGATCCCCCCGGTGATCAGCGCGGGAGCCTGCTCCAGGTCGACCCCCTTCATGAACAGGTACACGATCCCCGCCGACACGAGGCCGTACCCGAGGGGCGCCCCCACCAGGTAGCAGAGCAGGAAGATCGCGATCAGGGCCAGGAAGGCGAGGCTCATGCTGCGTCATCCCGACCCGCCGGCCAGGGGACCGGCACGCCCAGCGCACGCAGCTCGAGCAACAGCAACCGTCCGCGAAGCAGGATGGTGATCAGAACGAACGGCACGATGCCCCCGTAGCCCCAGACCTCGCCGAACGGCAGCCCGGTGGCGGGCTGGGGCAGCTCGTACTGGATGAAGGACACGGTTCCCGGGATGACCAGCAGGAAGGTCACCACGATGATCACGTTCGCGACGACGCGCCCGATCAGCCGAAGGCGGGGGCGCAGGTGCTGCGAGACCAGGTCGAAGCTGATCTGCTCGTCGCGCCAGTCCGACAGGCCGGACGCGATGCAGAAGCACCAGAAGAAGGTGTAGGTCGGCACCTCCAGCGACCACACCAGCGGCTGATCGAGCACGAACCGGAAGAACACCGAGACCACGACGGAGGCGAACGTGAGGAAGTAGAACACGGACGCCACGGCCTCCTCGAACCGCTCGAGGCGGCCGGCCCGTGCCTCCTGGAGCTCCTCCTGGAGAACGGCGCCGTAGGCCTGGGGCCTGCTCAGCTCCCACGCGGCGTGGACGCGGTCCCGGAGGCTCTCTCCCGAGCCTCGTCCCGCCGGTAGCCTCACAGGTCCACCTCCTGACGGCGCCGCCTCTCAGGGCACGATCAGCAGGACGGCACCACGGCGCCGGTGCTCTGTTCCACGCTCTGGAGCATCCCGGGCAGGAACGGTCCGGTCCAGCTCGGATCGCACAGGAACGACTTCAGGACCGTGCTCTGGAACGCCTTGACGTCCGGGGAGTAGACCTGGAGCCCGTGCTGCTGCATGAGCGCGATTCCCTGGTCCTGGGTGTTCTGGACCTGCTGGTCTGCCCAGGTGTCGGCATCCTGGAACGCCTTGACGATGGCCTGCTGCTCGCTGGCGGAGAGCTTCTCCCAGACCTTCTCGTTGATGGAAGGCATGACCGGCGAGAACACGTGGTTGGTGAGGATGAGCTGCTTCGTGACTTCGTAGAACTTGTTGGCGACGTCGGTGGCCACCGGGTTGTCCTGGCCCTGGACGGTCCCCGTCTGCAGCGCCAGGTAGATCTCGTTGAACGCGACCGGGGTGACCTGCGCGCCCATCGCCGCGCCGAGCTTCGCCCAGTAGGGGCCCGGGGGCATCCGCAGCTTGACGCCGTTGAGGTCCGCCGGCGTCGAGATGTGCTTGGTGATGGTCAGATTGAGCTCGCGCGCACCAAGATCCTGGATGTCGAGGGGACGCACGCCAAGCTTCTGGACGGAGAGCTGGACAAGCTGCTGGCCGTACTGGCTGTTGAAGGTCGACAGGACCTGCGGCCAGCTCGTGTACATGTAGGGGGTGAGCAGGATCTCCATCGCCGACACCTGGGGCGCGAACGTGTCAGGGGCCGCGTAGGCGATGTCGACCGAGTCCTTCTGGAGCCCCTCGAACTCGACCGTCTGCGACAGCAGGCTGCCGTTCGGGAAGAGGTCGACCGTGACGGCCCCGTTCGTCTCCTGCTTCACCTCGTCCGCGAACCGCTGCATCGCCTCTGTCTGAGGCTGCCCCGTGGTGCAGGGGCAGGAGAACTTGAGGGTGATCTGCGGCTGATCGGCGGCGGCGCTGGCGGCGGCGCTGCCGGCCGCGGCCGCGGCTGGCGCTGACGGCGCGCCTGTCGGGGTGCCGGTCGCGGTGGGGGCCTGACTCGAACCTGCCGACGAGCTACAGCCGGCGATCACCCCGGCCACCGCCAGCACCGCGAGGCGGCGCACCCACGTTCTGTTCCGCTGCAATGACATCCGATCCTCCTTCGGCGCAGTACCGGTCCGCCCCCAGCCCACCGGTTGTGCCCCGGCCTCTCCGGCCGACACCTTGCTGGCTTCTTGGATATCGATTTCAGCCCAGCGGTGGGACACTCTAGACAAGCGAGAACGGCGCTGTCAAGATGCGTTCCGTCCGAGCGCGAGCCGTCCTGCGCGCCAGGAGGATTATGATGAGGCCGTCATGAGAAACCCATTTCATGCGTAGCCCCGGGGGCCGTCTCCGGATCGGCGACGTCGCGCGGCTGGCCGGTGTGTCACCCGCTACCGTCTCGCGGGTCCTGACCGGATCGCAGCCCGTCAGCGAAGACACCCGCCAGCGGGTGCTGGCCGTGGTATCGCGGTTCGACTACCAGCCGAACCGGCTGGCCCAGAACCTCCGCCAGGGCCGTGCCGAGATGGTCGGCGTGGTCGTGTCCGACATCGAGAATCCGCACTTCGCCACCATGGTGCGCGCGATCGAGGACGCGCTCTACGAACGGGGCAAGCGCGTCCTGCTCTGCAACGCCAGCGAGGACGCGGCCAAGCAGGCCTCCTACCTGGACGTCATGGCGGCCGAGCGGGTCCTCGGGGTCCTGATCTCCCCGTCGGACCCCGACGGGCCCGAGATCAGCCGCCTGATCGACCTGGGGATCCCCGTGGTCGCGTTCGACCGCCACGTGAGCGATCCCCGCGCCGACGCCGTCACGGCCGACAACGTCGAGGCCGCCCGGACGGCGTGCCGCCTGCTGATCGAGGCGGGGCACCGGCGGATCGGCTTCGTCGCCGGACGTCCGGACGTCCAGACCGGCGACGATCGGCTGGCCGGATACCGGATGGAGATGGCGGCGAGCGGGCTCGAGGAGCGCGCGGTCGCGGGTGGGTTCACGGTCGAGGGCGGGCACTCGGCGACGGAGCGCCTCCTCGAGCAGGAGCCGCGCATCACCGCGCTCGTCGTGAGCAACAACCAGATGACCCTGGGCGCACTCCAGGTCCTGCGCGAACGTGGCGTGGCGATCCCCGGCGACATGGCGCTGGTCGCCTTCGACGACCCGGCGTGGGCGAGCCTCATTGACCCTCCGCTCACGACGCTCGCTCAGCCGCTGCGACAGATGGCGGCCGCCGCCGTGGAGCTCCTGTTCGAGCGCATGTCGGACGGACGGTCGCAGCCGGTCCGACCCATCTACCAGTTCGAGCTGCGGGTCCGCGATTCGTGCGGCACCGCACGCCGCTGACAAGGGAGGATGCACGTGGCACGCATCGGTCTGCTGAGCTTCTCGGACGGGCGCGACTTCGTGAATCGCGACCTCCGGACGTTCATCGGGGCCGTCGAGGCGCGGATCGAGAACCGGCTTGCGGCTGCGGGGCACGAGGTTCTGCGGGCGCAGGCGATCGTCGAGCGGAACGACGTTGCCGTCAGGGAGGCCCGCCGGCTGGCCGCGGAGAGACCGGACACCACGATCTTCAACATCCCGGTCTGGGCCTTCCCCCACTTCTCGATGCTCGCCGCCGCGGAGACCCCCGGTCCGCTGCTCCTCTTCTCGAACGTCTCGCCGGAATACCCCGGCATGGTGGGCATGCTCGCGGCCGCCGGCGCGCTCGACCAGGTCGGGCGGGCCTACGGACGCGCCTGGGGTGACATCGACGACGACCGCGTCGCCGGGTCGGTGCTGGCGTGGGTGTCCGCCGGCGGGGCGCTCTCCTCGCTGCGCGGCAAGACGTTCGGGAGGATCGGCGGTCGCCCCATGGGCATGTACACCGCCGTCGCGAACCCGGGCGACTGGATCTCGAAGTTCGGCGTGGACGTGGAGGAGATCGACCAGTGGGAGCTGGTCCGCCGTGCCGCCGAGGTCGACCCGGCGCGTGCCCGGGCCGGCCGCGAATGGCTGGAGCGCCACGCCGCAGGCGTCCACTACGACGGCAAGCAGCTGACCCCGGAGCTGCTCGAGCGCCAGGTTCGCTCGTACCACGCGATGCGCGACCTCATCGACGAATGGCACCTGGATTTCTCGGGCATCAAGGGCCAGCCCGAGCTCACGACCCACTTCGCAACCATGGATGTCACCGAGGCGTTCCTCAACGACCCCTACGACTGGGAGGGCCCGAAGCCGGTCCACGTGTGCGCGACCGAGGCCGACATGGACGGCGCGCTCACGATGGAGATCCTGAGGTCGATGAGCGCCACGCCCGCGCTGTTCGCCGACCTGCGTTACTACGACCGGGCGCACGAGGTCTGGGACCTCTGCAATTCCGGCCAGCATGCGACCTGGTTCGCGGCTCGCTCCGACGATCCGGCCGAGAACATGCGCCACGTCCACCTGTACCCGGAGGGCTTCTACTTCCCCGCGGGAGGCGCCTCGATCCAGCACCTCGCCGCACCGGGCGACCTGACGCTCGCGCGGCTGACCCGACTGGCCGGGCGCTACCGGATGCAGGTGCTGCGGGGCGACGTCGTCCAGTTCGACCCGCAGACCAACGAAGCGCTGATGCGGCAGTCGACGTACGAGTGGCCACACGCGTTCGTGCGCTTCCATGCCGATCCCGACGAGGTCCTGTCGCGGTACGGCGCGAACCACATTCACGCCGTACCCGGCGACCATGTCGCGGCCCTGCGGGCCTTCTGCCACCTGGCGGACATCGACTACGACGGGTTCGGTGACGCACGATGACGGATCTCGTCCTCGGCCTCGACATCGGGACGTCGTCGTCCAAGGCGTGCCTGGCCGACACCGGCGGGCGGATCGTCCACCTGGCCGAGCGCCCCCATGCCACGTCCATGCCACGTCCAGGCTGGTTCGAGCACGACGCCGAGTCCGTGTGGTGGCGGGACGCGGTCGAGCTCGTGCGCGAGTCGGTCGCGCAGGCTGGCCAGCCGCCGGTCGCGGTCTGCGTGAGCGGGATCGGCCCGTGCCTGCTCCCGACGACCGGCTCGGGCGAGCCGTTGCGGCCGGCGATCCTCTATGGAATCGACACGCGGGCGAGCGCCGAGATCGCCGAGATCGAGCGCGCGCTGGGAGAGGACCGGATCCTGGCCCGTGGCGGCTCCCCGCTCACGTCGCAGGCGATCGGGCCCAAGCTGCTGTGGTTGCGGCGACACGAGCCCGACGTGTGGGCTCGCTGCCGGCGGTTCTACATGGCGAGTTCGTTCCTGGTCCACCGCCTGACCGGTGAGTACGTCCTGGATCACCACTCCGCCAGCCAGTGCGATCCCCTCTACGATCTGGCCGGGGAGTCGTGGGCCACGGACTGGGCCGATGAGATCGCGCCCGGGCTGGAGCTGCCGCGGCTCCTCTGGCCGGGCGACCTGGCGGGCCGCGTCACCGCGGAGGGTGCGACTCGGACGGGCCTTGCCGAGGGAACTCCCGTCATGGCCGGCACGATCGACGCGTGGGCCGAGGCCGCCAGCGTCGGGGTGAGCGAACCCGGCGACCTCATGCTGATGTACGGGACGACGATGTTCCTGGTGCAGGTGGTGGCGCAGGCGCGGCCGGACGCCTGCCTGTGGACCACGCGCGGGATCCGGCCGGGCACGCTGACCCTTGCCGGCGGGATGGCCACGTCGGGCGCGCTCACCGCCTGGTTCCGGGATCTCACCGGGGCCTCGTACGAGCAGCTGCTCACCGATGCGGCGGCCACGCCTCCCGGAGCCGACGGGGTCGTGATCCTGCCGTACTTCGCGGGCGAGCGAACCCCGCTCTTCGATGTCGCTGCCCGCGGCGCGGTGCTCGGCCTGACGCTCCACCACGGCCGAGGCCACCTCTACCGTGCGCTTCTGGAGGCGACCGCGTTCGGCGTGCGGCACAACCTCCAGGTGATGTCCGAGAGCGCCGGGCCCCCCGTGCGCGTCGCGGCGGTGGGTGGCGGGACGAAGGGCGAGCTCTGGCTGCAGATCGTCTCGGATGTCACCGGTCTCCCCCAGGAGCTGCGCACGTACACGGTCGGGGCCAGCTACGGCGACGCCTGGCTTGCTGCGACGGGCTGCGGGTTGTCGGGGCCGCAGGCGGACTGGAACCCGGTAGTGGCCCGGGTCTCCCCCAACCCGGATGCGGCGGAGCGGTACGCGGAGCTGTACGACGTGTACCGCGAGCTGTACCCGGCCACGAGCGGGCTCGCTCACCGCCTTGCCGCGATCCAGGAGACCTGAGCCGGTGCTGCGCGAGGCGGCGGGCGGCACCGGTCGACAGCCGCACGCGCGGTTCCCGGTCCCGCCCGGGCGAGCGGCGTCCCGTGCGGCCGCCATCCGACCGGTCGAGCTCCGCACCGAAGGCCGCCTCGATCCGACCGGTATCGGGACGGCGGAACCGCGATTCTCGTGGAAGCTGGCGGCCAGGCCGGGACTGCGCGGGATCCGCCAGGCGGCGTGCCAGATCGAGGTCGCGTGCGAAGCCATGGGCCCGCTGTGGGACAGCGGACAGGTACCCTCGTCCACTCCCTGGCTCACGTACGGGGGCCCGGCTCTCGGCTCTCGCCGCCGCTGCAGCTGGCGAGTCAGGGTCTGGGACGGCGATGGGCGCGTTTCGGCCTGGAGCGAGCGCGCCACGTTCGAGACCGGATTGCTCGGGGAGGGCGACTGGCAGGCGTCGTGGATCGCCGCCGCGCAGCCCGCCGCGGACGCACGGCTGCACTTCCTCGGCGTGTCGCGCATCTGGTTGCCGTCCCGCCTCGGCGCGGCCACACGGGCGGCCTTTCGCCACCGGTTCACGCTGGAAGCCGGCGGGATCGCCTCGGCCCGGCTGCAGGCCGCCGGCGGTGCCGTCACGGCATGGATCAACGGCGTTCCGGTCGGCTCGTCACCGCCGGATGCCACGCTCGACGTCGACGTGGCCAGCGTCATCGCGCCGGGCGAGAACGTGCTGGCGCTCGAGGCGCGGCCGTCGCCGGGGGCCCCGTCCGGGCTGATCGGC